>PWZC01000442.1 GCA_003567615.1 Gemmatimonadota bacterium
CAGAAGACGCAGTGGAGACCATCGACCAGTTCCAGGCCGTTGTCCTCGCGCTGGTGCAGGGCGTCACGGAGTTCCTGCCCATCTCGTCTTCGGCGCACCTGATCCTGCCCTCCCGACTGCTGGGATGGCCGGATCAGGGGCTGGCCTTCGATGTGGCGGTCCATCTGGGCACCCTGTGCGCCGTGTGCTTCGCTTTGCGCGGAGAGCTGAGTCGCATGGCCTTCGGGACGCTGGAGGCGGTGCGGCGGCGATCGTGGACGGCCGAGGCCGGTCTGACGCTATGGGTAGGGCTGGCCACGGTGCCTGTGGTGATCGCGGGCCTGTTGCTCCAGGACGTGGTGGAGACCACCCTCCGTTCGGTGCTGGTGATTGCGGCCTCCACCATCATCTTCGGCATCGCGCTCGGTCTGGCCGACTGGCGCGCACCCCGCTTGGGCTCGGCCATGCCCGGGCGGAGTGAGTTCCAACTGTCGGTGAAGGATGCCGTCCTGATCGGCTTGGCCCAGTGCCTGGCCCTCATCCCCGGCACCTCCCGCTCGGGCATCACCATGACGGCGGCCCTGCTGCTGGGTCTGTCACGCTCGGCTGCAGCGCGCTTCTCGTTCCTGCTGTCGATCCCGACCATCGCCGGCGCGTCCGTCCTGAGTCTCAGACAGCTCCTGAGGGGAGAGGCGCTCGTGGACTGGCCTGTGCTGCTCATCGGATTCGGGGTGGCAGCCGTGACGGCGGTCCTGTGCATCCGCTTCTTCCTGGCGCTGCTGGAACGAACGGGCTTCCTTCCCTACGTCATCTATCGCCTTGCCCTGGGCTTCCTGCTTATCATCTTGTTCCTCTGACCATCCCTCGCCGTGAGCCGCCGTAAGACGAAGACAGAGACGACCAGGAGGGCCACTCCTGCCGTGGCAAGCCCTGCCGGGAGTGATCAACCGCCCATCCCGCTTCCCATCCTCGCAGGCGTGGCCACGCTCCTTCTTCTCCTGGCAGGCGTGGGCCTCTGGCTCGCTACCCGCCCGGCCGACGGGCCGGTCCGTGAGATCGACAATCGGGAACTGGCGAGCCTCGTGGCCGACGGAGTGACCGTTGTGGACATCCGGGAACCGTGGGAGTGGGAGCAGACCGGGGTGATCGAGGGAAGCCACCTCATTACCGCCTTCGATCCGCAAGGCCGCCTTGAACCCGACTTCCTCCCCCGGTTCGCCTCTCTGGTTGGACCGGAGGACGAGGTGGTTCTGATCTGCCGCACGGGAAACCGGACGTCGTTTTTGGCCTCGGCCCTCTCGGAGCAGTTGGGATACGAGAGGATCCGGAACGTCACCCACGGGATCCTCCCCTGGATCCAGTCCGGGGGTTCGGTGG
The DNA here is from genome assembly GCA_003567615.1 of Gemmatimonadota bacterium. Taxonomy (GTDB): domain Bacteria; phylum Gemmatimonadota; class Gemmatimonadetes; order Longimicrobiales; family Gaopeijiaceae; genus PWLA01. The sequence continues at coordinate 1,357 of PWZC01000442.1, forward strand.
TGGCCTGTCGCGTAGAGGGCAGTGTGCCTGTATGCTGACATTCCAGTTTCCCTGAACCTACCCAGGAGTAGGGCCCATGGCCGAACGCGACAGCGCCTCCGGAGAACGTCCATACCCCCCTTCATCCGCCTCGGGCTCCTCGGGCGCTCCGACGGCCGGCCCCTCATCCGGGTCGCAAGGGACTGCCCCCACCGCCGGCAGGGGGGCTTCCGGCAAGGGCCGATCCGAAGGAGACGGTTGCGCCAAGGGACTCCTGGGGTGCGGCTGCTTCGGGGCTGCGGGGTTGGTGGTCCTTCTGGGGGTGGGTGGGGCGCTGGCTTGGTACCAGATCCCCAGATCCCTGGGCGCGGGATCGTGGTCGGAGGTGGGAGAGGTCGTCCAGGTGGCGGATCGGGCCGCCAGGGCGGGAAGCGCTGCCAGGACGGCAGGCGGAGACCCCACCGCCGGGGAGCCGCCCCGAGACGCCGCCCGGGCCTTCGACGACTTCTTCGACGAGTTGGAGACCACGACCCTTACCCGGGGAGACGTGTCCCAGGTCAGGGAAAGCCTGGCCCGGTGGGACGACTCCCGGGAAGTGCGGGAGTTCAACGAGGTCTACGACCGGGTCCGGGAGTTGGAGAACACCGATGAGATCAGCCTCCAGACGCTCATGAGCCTCCGCTACATCACCCGGGTGGCGTTCCGGGCCAACGACCTGGGTCGGGCGTACCGCCAGGAGGTGGAGGGAGCCGTGGGCCCGGAATACCGGCAGGTCCTGGCCCTGGCCCGTGTGAGCCGGCTGAGCTCCGGGAGGAACGTGGATCCGTGGGATCAGTCCGTGGCGGATGCCCTCCTCCGGGACCACGATGAGAATCGGGAGCGGTACCAGGAAGCCCGTGCCCTGCTGGACCGGATCCGGGCCGAAGAGGTTGACCCCGACGAGTTGAGCGAAGAGGAGCGGGCCCGTCTCGCCGAGGCATACGCCGACCACGCCCTCCTCGTGACCTCCGCCCTGAATCGACGAAGTCTGGTGGCGTGGTCGCAGCTCAGCAACGACGAACGCCGGGAGATCATGGAACGCCTCGACGCCCCCCACAACTGGGTGGCCCGGGTCAGCGCCGCCATCCTCCACGGAGATCCGGAGGAAGAGCACATGACCTTCATCCGCATGCTCGGCTTCTGAGGCCCAGCCGGGTTGGGAAGCGCGGCACCTTTCAACCTCCTTGGCCTTGTAGATCGTCCGACCTTCCTGGTGGTGGGAACCGCCGGGAGACAGGTCGTCACCGCAGGTGCCGCTCCAGGAAGTCGTCCATAGCCTCGAAGGTCTCGATCCATCGGTGGTGGAGCAAAAAGGCGTGCACATCGTCGGGGAAGACGATGAGCTCGAATGGGACCTCATGAGCCCGTAGCGCCTGCACCAGCCCCACCGTCTCGGAAAAGGCCACGTTCCGGTCGTCGTCTCCATGGACCAGAAGGACCGGGGAGCGCCAGTCCTCCACGAAAGGCACGGAAGAGGCCTGATAGGACACCTCCTCCGGATCCAGTACGTCTCCCCACAGGTGGACGCCGGCGATGTCCACACCTGCGGCGAACAGATCCGAATCCCGGGCGAGGCCCTGGGCGGTGAGGATCCCGCCGTAGGAGAGGCCCCACAGGGCGATTCGGTCCGGATCCACATCCGCACGGTCCCGAAGGTAGTGACCGGCGGCCACGATGTCCTGGTACTCCTCGTTCCCCCGACGACCCCACGCGTGATCTTCCCGGAACGACCGTCCGTATCCGATGCCGCTCCGGAAGTTCACCGAGAGAACCACGTACCCCCGATGGGCGAAGTACTGGTTGACGGCGTAGCTCATGTGGTAGAAATGGCCGTAGTTGTACCCTAGCAGCATCTGCCGCCGGGGCCCTCCGTGAATGAAGATGAGGGCCGGACGCCGCTCCCCCGGTTGCAGGTCCGGGGGGAGGAAGAGCTGGTTGTGGAAGGAGAGCCCGTCCTCGGCCTGGATTACCACATTGTCGGGGACCACATGCTCAGCCAGGGGAAAGCGTTCAGGGACCTCCCCAGTGACGGGCCGGATGGCTCCACCCTCCACAGGTGTCAGGCCCACGGACTGGGGCTGCCGGGCGTCGGCCCAGGTGTGGGCCACCAACGCTCCCGAGGCCAGCACCGCCGGGAAGGTCTCGATCCCGTCTCCCCGGGTGACTTGTGAGGGCGCCCCGCCTCCCACCGGAACGCGCCAGATGTGGCGGCGATCGATGTCGCTGATATTCGTGGCGTAGAAGAGGTGACGCCCACCCCGTGCCAGGGACACCTCCTCCACGAAACCCTCCCCCGGTGTGAGGTGGATGGGCTCGCCCGCCGGGGACTCCCTCCACCCCCGACGCCCCCGAGCCTCTGCCTCCGACGGCACCGGGATGGAGAAGTAGTGCCGCCAGTTCTCCGGTTCGGACCGGAAGAGGAGATGGCCGTCACCCCACTCCAGGGCTGTGACATCGCTGAAGCGTTCCGTCCCCGACGGATTGTGCCAGAGTTCAAACCCTTCTCCCGACTCGGCGTCGGCCACCCAGACGGAGAGGGAATACCCCCCGGCGAAGCGGGCTTGGTGGAGGCCCAGGGGAAGGGCAGACCGGTCCACATGGTCGGGAATCCGGGCCAGTTCGGCGTAGGAGGCTCCGGGGCGCCGGATGAAGGCAACCCGGCCACCGTCCGGCGACCAGACCGGAGCCGAATCCCGATCCACCCCGGGCGTCAGGTAGGTGATGGCTCGACGCTCCGTGTCATAGACCCCGATGAAGCTGTGACTTTCGCGATCGCTCACGAAGGCGATCCGGCGGCCATCCGGTGACCAGACCGGGTTCCGGTTGGTTCCGAACACCCGGAAGAAGGGGGGCGCCTCATCGGCGCGCACGTCGGGTTCGGTGCCCGGGTCCACGGCGGCGCGGTGGATCTGACCGTCCTTTACATGCAGCACCCATCGACCATCTGGAGACAGGGCCGCATTGAGGGCCGACACCACCCGCCAGGGTGCGCCTCCACCGGTGCCGGCGGCCCAGATCTCTCGAGCCCCGCCGCGAGGGTCACTGGCGGGATTGGCGATCCAGCCATCCCGGTTCGGCGCGTGTCCCCGGATGAAGACCACCACCGACCCATCGTCGGAGATCTGCAGGGTCGTGAGATCCACCCCGTCGTCCCGGGAGTGCTCCGTCAGACGCACGGGCTCGAAGTCGGGGGCGGCAGCGGTAAAGACATTCCGGCGCCCCTCCTCATTCTCGAGCCATGCAATCCGGTCCGCGCCGGCTGCGGATACGAGTCCGTATGCAAAGGCGGGCGACAGAATGTCGGCCAGGGAAAACGAGGCGGTCCGAGCCGGTTCCCCCTGACCCTCGCTGGGTCCGGTGGGCCGGGATTCCTGAGCCGAGATCCCGGTGGGAAGGAGTCCGCCCGCAAGAAGCAGTAGCGCTGCGCCCAGAGGAAGGAGGGACATCCGGAGAACGACGGAGAGGCGCAAGGCGAACATGGTGGAGACTCCCGAGGGATGGATTCACGCCGTCACGGATTTCCGCCGTCACGGACCGGCACTGGAGGGGATAGCGACCTCCCCTCCACGGGAACCGTGTCCACGCCGGGTTCGAGGGCGTGGATTCTGCGCGAGGATACCCATCGGGTAGGCAGATGACAAGCGGCGCGGGGAGGCGCGGAACGGGTCCCGGCGGCCCAGCCCTCCGGATATCGGGCGCCGAGCCGCCCTACAGCTCCACCCGCCGCAGAAGCTGGGCGTTCAGCGCCACGATGACCGTGCTCGCCGACATGAGGACCGCTCCCACGGCCGGGGTCAGGAGGATATCCCACCCCGCCAGGACGCCTGCGGCCAGGGGAATGGCGACGATGTTGTAGCCCGCCGCCCACCAGAGGTTCTGAAGCATCTTCCGGTAGGTGGCCTTGGAGAGGGTGAGGATCCGCGGGATGTCCCGGGGGTCGGAGCGGACCAGGACGATGTGTCCCGCCTCCACGGCCACATCCGTGCCGGCACCGACGGCGATGCCGATGTCGGCGGTGGCCAGAGCCGGGGCGTCGTTCACTCCATCCCCCACCATGGCAACCCGCTTCCCTTGGGCCTGGAGTTCCTTGACCTTGGAAGCCTTGTCCTCGGGAAGGACCTGGGCGAAGACGGTCTCGATCCCCAGCTCCCTGGCCACGGCCCGGGCCACCTCCTCCGAGTCCCCGGTGAGCATGGCCACCTCGAGTCCCTCTTCCTTGAGTCGGTCCACGGCCTCCTTGCTCTCGTCCCGAATGGCGTCGGCCACGGCGAAGACCGCCAGCGCCTCTCCATCCCGGAGGAGATAGATGGCCGCCCGGCCATGCTCGCC
>PWZC01000399.1 GCA_003567615.1 Gemmatimonadota bacterium
CGGAGCACCATCGGCGGCGCCGTCGTGCTCGGTGGGGGAGGCAACGGTCAGGAGGTCCGACTGGAAGCAGGCCTCCGCCGCGATCGGGAGTGGACCGGCGGCCCGGAGAGAGCGCCCCTGGATCGCGGACGACGGTTTCGTCCGGTGCGGTCCATCGAGCCAGGGACCTTCGCCGATGTGGGAGCCAGGGTGAGCCGACCCCTACGCACCCCGGCAGGCGGGATCGGTGACGGGCAGCTATTCCTTCGCACTGCATGGGGGCTGGACGGCGAGGGTCAGGGGGTGGCCGGGACGGCGCATGTGCGATCCACCTGGCACTCCACCGCTCGGGACCGGGAGCTGACCGCCGGTCTGCTGGGTTGGGCCTGGTTCGGCGATCCCCTCCCGCAGGAGCACCGGCTTCTGGGGGGAAGGGGCACCGTACCGGGCTACCCCTTCCGGGCATGGGCCGGACAGCGTGGGGGCCTGGTGCGCATCGAAGCGGCCACCGACGCCGGGACACCCTTCTTGCGGGTCCGGGCGGGGCTGCACGCCGCCGTCGCAGGGGGCCTCGATGATGCCGTGGCCGACGCCTGGAGGGTGACGGACACCGGTGGGATCCGACCGGCCGCCACCCTGGGAGTGGGGGTGGGGTGGGACCTCCTCCGCATCGACGGAGCCAGGGGGCTTCGAGGTGGTGAGTGGCAGCTCCTCTTCTCGGTGGATCCGCGCTGGTGGGACCGCCTGTAGGGAGGCCGACGCCCCCGGCCACGGGCGCGGATCCCCCCGTCACGGCCCGCTTTCCACTCCCTTCTCCAGCTTCGCCCGGTCTCCTGCTCCCCCTTCCCCACCCTCCCCTCCCTGCGCCCGAAGGGCACGGAGACGCAGCATGGCCAGAATCCCCAGGAAGGGTCCGGGGGCCAGGAGCATCCAGGTCCACCCCCACCCCAGGGCCTCCTGCCCCCAGTGCACCAGCCAGATGCTCACCGCCGTGGCGGTGAACCCCGCCGCCGTCTGCAGCGTCAGGGCCGTTCCCACGGCGTGAGACGGCGCCACCTCGGTGACCAGCGCCGAGAACTGCGCCGAATCGGCCACCACCGAAACCCCCCAGATGAGCGCCACTCCAATGACCAGGGGAGGTGGAGCCTCCAGGAGCCATCCGGCCACCAGAGCGCACGACCCGCTCACCGCCATGGCCCACGAAGCCACCCGCTCCCGCCCCCACCGATCGGCGGCCACGCCCGCCCCCACGGCCCCCAGACCGCCCACCGCAATGGCCCAGAAGGCCAGGAGGGCCGAGGCGGTGCCGGCGGCGGCAGGGACGGTCCCCTGCCCCACCAGGTAGTCCAGGAAGTACAGCCCGATGGCCGCCCAGACCGCGTAGAGCTCCCACATGTGCCCCACGTAGCCCCAGGTGGCCAGGCGGGTGGGTCGGTGTCGGATCACCTGCCCCACCAGATCCCACCGGAAGGGCCGCCGGACAAATGGAAACGGCCCATCGCGGTAGAAGGCCGCCACCATCGCCGCCCCAAGCACCGCGCCCAGCGAGGCGCCCATGACGACGCCGAGCCCCCCTTCCCCTCCCCCGGCTCGAAGGAGGAATGGCGCCGCCTTCCCCACGGTGAGGGCACCCACCACCATGCCGATGGCCATCCCCCGTCGAGCCCGGAACCAGGGGGCCGCCATCTTCATGGCCGGTGGGTAGACCCCTGCCAGGAAGAAGCCTGTGAGGAAGCGGAGGATCAGGAGGGGAAGGTACGACTCGGGAAGGAGGAGGAGGGCGTTGGTCAGCGCCGCTCCCAGCGCCGACACGGCGAAGTAGCTCCGGGCCGGAACGATATCGGCGAGGTTCAGGAAGGCGGCTACCAGGGTGCCGGCCACGAAGCCCACCTGCACCGCACCGGTCAGCCACCCCGCCGCCCCCGACGACAGGGCCAGACGCTCCCGGAAGACGTGGGACCCCGCCGCGGAGCTGAACCAGGGGGACATGGCCAGGAGGACGGCCATCGAGAGAAGGACCAGGGTGCCCCAGGCCAGGGCCGTCCCCTCCTGCCCCGTCCCCTCCGAGGGGTCCCGGGGGAGGCTCCCATCCAACACCTATTCGCCCTCCCGGAGGAGTTCCAGGGGCGACACCCGGACCGAATCGCCCACCACGACTCGTCCCACCACCGCGGCCACCACCGGAACGGCGACCCCGAGGATCAGGAGGGTGACCCACGGCACGGTGCGCAGGCCGTCGAAGCTCCAGTGGAGCAGGGCGGCTCCAGCCCCCACCGCCAGTGCGATCCCGACCCCGGCGGCGATGCCGCCGAGCACCACGAACTCCACCAGACTCCGGCGGCGGAGAAGGGCCGCGGACGAGCCCAGGATCCGGAGGAGGGCCGCCTCCCTTCTTCGTTCGTACCGCGTGGCCAGAAGCGAAGCCACCAGGACGGTGCCGCCCACCACCAGCAGGACCGCCGAGAGCGCCTGCAGCACGGTGGCGACGCGCGAGGTCAGGTTCTCCAGGGTATCCAGGATGGTGGAGAGGTCCAGGAAGGTGACGTTGGGGAACTCCACGGCCACCCGGGTCTGAAGCCGTGCCCGAGCCTCGGCGTCGCCCAGGGGCGCCAGGACCATCCAGGTCGCCGGAGCCCCGTCCAGCGAACCGGGCTCGAAGACCACGAAGAAGTTGGGACGGAACGACCCCCAGTCCACCTCGCGCAGGCTCGTCACAACCGAAGGAACCGGGATCCCCTGCACGTCCCACACCACCCGGGTCCCCACCTCCAATCCCAACTGATCCGCCAGATCCACCTCCACCGAGATCCGGGCGTCCCCGGCGCTGGCCTCCCCGGGAGCGGCACCGTTCCACCAGCTTCCGGCCACGACCTCTTCGCTTATCGGATCCAGGTCGGACCGTACCGTGTTGCGGTAGAGGCGCCGGAAGGCCCAGCGCTCTCCCTGGGGAAGTCGCTCCACGAGCTCCGCCACCGGGACACCGTCGATCTCCCGGAGGGTGGCGGGAATGAGGGGCACGGGCTCGGGATCCAGGCCCTCGTCCCGCAGAAGCGCCTCCACCCCCTCCACCTGGTCGGACTGGATGTCGAAGAGGAGGGCCGAGTCGCCGCCCACCCCTCGCTCCAGGGTCAGCCCCGCCCGGAGGTTGGCCTCCACCATGGCCACGGCGGCCAGGAGGAAGGTGCCGAAGCCCAACGCCACCAGGACCGAACGGGTCTGGTTGCCCGGACGGTTCAGGGCCCGGGCCGCGTGGCGGAGGGCGAAGGGGGCGGTCGGTGGCACCAGGCGAGGGAGAAACCGCACCGTGAGCGCCGACGCGCCGGCCAGGGCACCGAGGGTCAGGGCCAGAGCCAGCGTCACGGCGGCCCCGGCCCCGACGCTCCGAAGCTGGATGGCCGCCAGGGCGAAGAGGGAGAAGGCGAGCAGAACGCCCAGGGCGCCTCGACGGGCCCACTCCCCTGCCGTGGCGCCCTCCCCCACCACCGTGGGGCGCAGCGCCGCCATGGGCGGAATGGACCGGACCCGGATCAGCGGGATGAGGGCGAAGAGGAAGGTCACCCAGATCCCGGTCAGCATCCCGGCCCCCATGGCTCCGGGCCGAGGGGCCTGCGCCAGCGAGAAGGGAACGTCGACGCCGGGGAGACGGGGGAGAAGGTGCTGGAGGGCCACGCCGGCCACGACACCCAGGGCCGACCCGGCCACCCCCATGAGAAGGGCGAGGAGGACGTAGGCCCCGAAGACCGATTGGCGATCGGCGCCCAGGCAGCGCAGCACGGCCACCGAGGGGATGCGGTCCTTCAGGAAGGCGTGGATGGCGCTCCCAACTCCGACGCCGCCCAGGAGCAGCCCCGCCAGCCCCACCAGCCCGAGAAAGCCCGCCAGATAGCCGAAGGCGTTGGCGAGCCCCTCCGCCTGCTCCTGAGCGGTCTGCACCCTGATCCGCCCATCTGCGGGGAGCGCCTCCCGGAGCTCGGCAGCCAGGGCATCGGTGGTGGTACCCGTGGCGGTCCGCACCAGAGCGCGATGACGGGCCACGCTTCCTGGACCGGCCAGCCCGGACGCCTCCATCCGGTCCATGGAAAGGTAGAGAGGCGACCCCACCACGGTCCGGGCGCCGGGGTCGACGGGAAGCCCTCCCACAACGCCCACGATGGGCTGACGGAACCCACCCAGGGAGAGGGTGTCGCCCACCTCGAGGCCGAACTGACGAAGCAGGGAGGGATCCCCCACCGCCACGCCCTCGCCGCGGAGGACCCGGTCCCAGGCGTCCGCGGGCTCCGCCTCGGGCGTTCCCCGAAGGGGAAAGCCCGGGCCGACGCCCTCGAGCTGCACCAGGCGGGAGAGATCGGTGCCCGGGACGGTGGCCACGCTGGCCACACTCACCACGCGAGCGGTGGCGTGCCCCCGGAGTTCCAGGGAGTCCAGGAGGGCCGGAACCTCGACGGGGAACGGGACGTTGGCCTCCAGGCGGATGTCCCCGCCCAGGAGCTGGCCCGCCTCGGCCCGTGCGCCCTCCTCCACATCGACCTGGAGCGACCGGAGACCCACGAGGACGGCCACGCCCAGGGCTACAGCCAGGGTGAAGAAGCCCACGCGGCGGATCCCGCTGCGGCTCTCCCGGAAGGCGTGACGGACCATGAAGCCCGGATTCACGACGCCACACCCTCCGGTTCCAACTCGCCGGCCCTGAAGCGGAAGACCCGGTCGCTTCGGGCCGCCAGCGTCAGATCGTGCGTCACGGTGACCAGGGTGGTTCCCTCGGCTCGGTTCAGCTCCTCGAGCCCATCCACCACCCGCGCCCCACTTTCGGCGTCCAGGTTGCCGGTGGGCTCGTCGGCGAAGAGGATGCGGGGGCGGGCCACGAAGGCCCGGGCCACGGCCACCCGCTGCTGCTCACCGCCGGAGAGCTGCGAGGGGAGGTGGTGGAGGCGGTGGGCCACACCGACCCGGTCCAGGAGCGCCTCGGCGCGGTCCCGGATCTCGTGGCGTGATGGCCGTTCCCTGCGGGGAAGTAGCTCCAGGGGGAGCTGCACATTCTCCACAGCGGTGAGAGCGGGGAGCAACTGGAAGGTCTGGAAGACGAATCCCACATTGCGAGCCCGAAACCCGGCACGCTCCTCCTCGGTAAGACCTGTGACGTCGGTCTCACCCAGGAGTACTCGTCCGGAAGTGGGCGGCTCCAGTCCCGCCATGATCCCCAGAAGGGTGGTCTTGCCGCTGCCCGAGGGGCCGGTGATGGCTGCGGTGGTCCCCGACGGAATCTCCAGGGTCACGCCCCGGAGCACCTCCACCTTCCCTCCACCACCTGTGAAGGTCTTACGGATGTCATCCAGAAAAATGCGCACGCTGAGGGTTCTCCTGCTGCCGGCCATTCTCATCCTGGCCGGCGGGTGCGGGGATGGATCCACCTCGGATCCGGATCCGGAAGCGCCCGATTCGAGTGTCGGCTCCGCAGCCCTGGATGTGGAGGGGGCCGCCGCCGGGTCCGCCGGGGCCGGGGCATCTACCGGGACCGGGGCCATGGTACGCCGGGATGGCCAGGAAGGTTCGACCCACCGGGGGACCCGGGACTCCGAGGCCGTGGCAGGGGGTCAGGAGGAGGACAGAGCCCGGATCATCTTTCTGGGCACCAGCCTCACGGAGGGGTATGGACTCGACGATCCGGACACCGAAGCCTGGCCCCATCAGATCGCTCTTCGGGCCCGGGAGGC
>PWZC01000103.1 GCA_003567615.1 Gemmatimonadota bacterium
CTCCGTGTAGGCAGCCTCGAGTCGATTGACCGCGACCAGAGCCACAAGTCGGGCGACGCGCGGGTCGGTTACGGGGACACCTTGGATCTCGAGGCGACGCACCTTCCGTTTTCCGTCCGCCCACCACTCGATGTAGACGTACGGCGATTCATCCGGCCTGGTGAACACCGTCACTCGGGAACGACCCTTTTCTCCGTATTTCTCTCTCCACTTCGGCATGTTTCGCGACCGCTTATGGTGCTCTTTGAAATCACCATGAGCCAGCCTCCCGGCTCCCGCCAAGGGTGCGGAGATCTCACCGCGAATCACTCCGGCCCAATACGCCCCCGCGACCTCGATCGAAAGAAGGAAGCGCACGACCTCCGGATCAGGCTGTGGCAGCAAGTAATCCCTCACCCATCCGACAGGAACGAGCGTTTCGGGTGGGGACTGAAGGATCGTTGTGAGGTCCATGTGGCCTCCTTGTCCGTGTGAACCTGGGGATCGTCGTGTTCACAGACACTCTACCGGAGTCACACCTCTGTTCTGGAAATCCGTCTGACCTCATACCGACAGCCCTCCCGCAGGCGATAGCCGGGCATGCGATCGCGTCCGTCAGAGGGAACCCACATGTTATTGAGAACCTCGCGAGCATTCCCTTCCCGCCGCGCCCGAAGCACTGGGGGAAGGAGATGGCTGCGAGCTGCCGGGACCGGCGCGCCCGGGCTCGCGTCCCGAGAGGCAGCCCTGAGCGCCCTGAGGAAGATGGCGAGCGCGGCACTCGCCACCCCGGGGGTCTGGTGCAGGAAGGGCCGCAGGCGCTTGGGCACGGACAGCTCCCATCGCCGGACGGGAAGGTGCGGGATCACCTTGTCGGTCAGGTGCGCCGACACCTCCGCCATGCGCTGGGCGCTACAGGAGGGGCACACGCCTCGACCCTACGACCCGGTGCGCCCCCTTACCGACAACCGGACGCGTTGGCTGAAGTACTTTCACACGCTGAGGATCCAGCGGTGAGCGTGGCTATCTTTCGCCGTGATGATCACCGAAGAGCAGTTCCGACGCATCGAAGGGTGCTTTCCCACGCAGCGTGGAAACGTCGCGATCTCGAACCTGGACGTCTTAATCGCGATCCTTTACGTCGCCGAGAACGGATGCATGTGGCGGGCGCTACCCCAGCACTTCGGCCGCTGGCATACGATCTACACTCGGATGAACCGGTGGGCCAAGGCGGGTGTCTTGGATCGGGTCTTCAAAGCGTTGCAGGAGGAAGAGATCATCCGCATCAACGTGGAAACCTTGTCGGTCGATAGCACCATCGTGAGGGTTCATCCTGATGGGACCGGGGCGGAAAAAAAACGGTCCGCAGTCCATCGGACGCTCGCGAGGGGGATGGACCACCGAAATTCATATGGTTCCCGCGGATGCCCGGCGGGCAGTGACCTTCTCGCTCTCTCCAGGTCAGCATCACGACGCCCCCGCTGGACGGGACCTCCTCCCCAGCTTGCCATCGCCGCAGGCCCCGGTCTCTCTGGTCATGGACCGAGCGAACGAAGGTGACAACGCGCGCCAGCTCGCGCTTGACCTCGGCTTCACGCCTGTAGCGCCGCCGAAGCGCGGGCGGCTCCATCCCTGGAGCTTCGATCGCATGCTGTACCGCCGCAGAAACGAAATCGAACGCCTGTCCCGACGGTGGGCGAGTCGGCCTATGTGGTGGTCTTCGCAGGGTTGAGCCATTTTCGGTGGTAGATCCGCCGTCTTCCGGGGTGTCTCCGCCGGGTTCGCCGCCTTCGGGGGCACAGTTTGGACCCCCTCGGAGACCTGAGCAGGCACTGGTCGCAGCGTGTTACGGGGGGACCCGCTGGTGCGGGTGAAGAAACCTTCATCCGATCCTCACCTCCCCTTCATCCGGGAGCGAATAGCTTCGAGATGCTGGCGGGCCGGCTGCTCCGAATCGTCGAAGCGATCCGGGTCGCACATGCCAAGAAACCAAATACACAGAGGAATACCATGAAAGCGACGATCACGAAGGCACTGGCAACCGCAGGCTTACTTGCCGCAGTCGGAGCCGCTCCCTTGATGGCCCAGGGACATCCGGACCATGGCCACGGGGACGAGGAGCCGCAATCGCGCATGATGATGCACCAGATGATGGAGGAGTGTCCCATGGCGCACGAGGGGATGATGGGTGCTCAGTTCCTGCTGGAGCATGCCGAGGAGATGGAGCTCAGCGCCGAGCAGGTTGCCCGGCTGCAAGGAGTCCGGGAGCGGCAGACCGAGCTCCGCACTGAGATGATGGAAGCGATGGCCACGGTCCATGAGACCCTGACCCCCGAGCAGCGCGAGGCCCTCCACGAGCGGATGCGGACCAAGATGGGCCGGATGATGCACGACATGCACGGCATGATGCACGGAGAGGGGCACGAGAGAGACGCCGGTATGATGGGTCCTCATGCCCCGGATTGCCCGATGATGGGTGGACCGACGGGGAGCATCCTCACCCCGGACACCCGAATGAGGGCTGATGCTTTCCCTTTGTGCGAGGATATTTCCCTCACGGCCAGGTACCTGCGGGACCGTCCCGTCCGGCGATGGCCCCATCAGGATGACCCGAACCGCGCCCTGGAGGTGAGCGGCTCGGGAGGCAACGGGTGAGGTTCCTTCGGCTGCCGGGTTCCACGGTCCGGTTCGGGACCATCGCTCTCGCCTTTGTTCTTCTCGCACCCGCGGTCGCGCTGGCACACCAGGGGCTCCGTTCGTCGGAGCCCGCCGACCAGGCTCGGGTCGAGGTCGTACCCGACACCCTGCGACTCGCCTTTTACGAGCCGCTGCGGATGGAGTTCACCGAGGTCGAGGTCGTCGGTCCCCAGGGGCGCCTCGGGCTCGGAGGGCTACGCACCGTGGCCGGCCATCCGGAAGTCCTCCTGGTCCCCATCGAGGCGGGATGGCACGCGGGTGAGATCGAGGTTCGCTGGCGTACCGTCGGGGCCGACGGGCATCCCTCCAGCGGGAGCTTCTCCTTCAGGGTGCCCGAAGGAGCCGAGGGGCTTCCTGCGGAGCTGGAACCTGCGCCTCCTGCGGATGAGGCGATCCAGGACGAAGGGCGGCCGATCGATCCCCGGTCTCCTCTCTATGCAGGGATCCGGTGGATGACCTTCGTTTCGCTGATCGGAATGATCGGCTCGGTCGTCTTTCGAGGAGGCGTGCTGCCCCTTCTCAGGCGGAGGTTGGAGGTCGCCGCCCCGTTCGCAGTCGAAGCGGCCCGGAAAGCATCGGGCGTCGGGATCGCCGCGGCTCTCCTCCTTGTGGTGGCCGGGATCGCCCGTCTTTGGGCCCAGACGGCGGCGCTCCACTCGCCGGCGGTGGCCACGTCTCCCACCGCGTTGGCTGCCACCCTGGGCCTCCAGCCCTGGGGTGCGGGTTGGTGGTTGCAGATGGGGGCAGCTCTGGGCGGCGCCGTGTTCCTTGCTATCGCTCGGCGTGGGATCCCGGCCGGTTGGGTCGGAGCGGGGCTGGCCGCCGCGGTGGCAGCGACCACACCGGCGCTCTCGGGGCATGCGGCGGCGACCTCTGGGACGGCCATTGCGCTGGACACCTTCCACGTTGTTGGCGCCGGCGGGTGGATCGGAGGGCTGGCGCTCCTCCTGCTGGCCGGGATCCCGGCGGCACGCGGTCTGGATCGGATCGATCGAGGGGCGGCTGTGGCCGCACTCGTGAAGGGCTTCTCCCCGATCGCCCTCGCCTTCGCCGCGCTCGTGGTGGCCACGGGGTTGGGCTCCGCCTGGATACAACTTGGGGAACTCCCGGAGCTCTGGGGAAGCCGATACGGACGAACGCTCCTGCTCAAACTGGCTCTGGTGGCGGGGGTGTTCGGGTTGGGCGCCTACAACAACCTGAAGGTGCGCCCCAAGCTGGGCGACGAAGCGGGAGAGGTTCGCATCCGGACCTCCGGCACCCTTGAGCTCCTCGTCGCCTTGGCGGCCCTTGTGGTCACGGCCGTGCTGGTGGCTTCTCCTCCGCCCAGGTAAGGCGCCGACGTTCCCGCATCGAACGAAGGATGTCGGGCTGAGGGGAGGGGAGCGCGATCGCGGTCGAGATCGTGGGAGATGTCGCGTGGGCCAGGTCGCCCATCGTGACGACGGGTCCGATGGGAGTCCGGGAGATCGACGCACGCGGGTCGGAGCTTATGGTGCTGGCCTACGAACACGGGGTCTGGAGCATCAAGGCGATTCATTGGTCACCGAGGGCACATTAGACATGATTGGAGAAACCATCGTAGCAGACGGTATAAGCCGCCGGACGTTTCTGCGGTCCGGCGTCGCACTGAGCGCGCTGGCCGGGCTCGACACTCTCGTTCCGAGGTATGCCTGGGCGCGAGGCGACCTCGCCGGTCGGCGCCCTGACATTCTCGATGGGAGCACAGGGCCGATCGACCTCACCATTGGGCAGGTCGACGTACCCATCGACGGACGTCTCGGACGTGCCACCACGATCAACGGGACGCTTCCCGGGCCCCTCCTCCGGTTTCGGGAAGGGGACGAGGCGATCCTGAGGGTGACCAACACGCTCGAGGAGGATACATCCATCCACTGGCACGGCATCCTTCTTCCGAATGGTATGGATGGCGTGCCGAACGTGAATTTCCCCGGCATCCGGCCGGGCGAGACGTTCGAGTACCGGTATCCCATCGCCCAGTACGGAACGTATTGGTATCACAGTCATTCCGGATTCCAGGAGCAGCTCGGCCAGTATGGAGCGCTCATCATCGATCCCGCCGATCCTGAGCCCTTCGAGTACGACCGCGACTATGTGGTGGTGTTATCCGACTGGACGTTCGAGGACCCTTACAGGGTCATGGCGCGCCTCAAGAAGCGTCCGGAATACTACAATCACCAGAAGCGTACCGTCTTCGATTTCATACGAGACGCCGCCGATCGCGGTCTTGGTGCGGTACTGGGAGAGCGATTGATGTGGGGTGGAATGCGGATGGACCCCACTGACATCTCGGACATCACCGGTACGACGTACAGCTATCTCATGAACGGGATGGCGCCCCAGCAGAACTGGACGGGGCTCTTCCACCCGGGGGAGCGTGTGCGGCTCCGCTTCATCAACGCGGCGGCGGCATCCTTCTTCGACGTGAGGGTTCCTGGTCTTCCGATGACCGTAGTGCAGTCCGACGGGCAGCATGTGAAGCCGGTGGTGACCGACGAGCTACGGATCGCAGTTGCGGAGACCTACGACGTGATCGTGGAGCCGCGGGAGGAGCGTCCCTACGCCGTGTTCGCTGAGGCCATGGACCGGAGCGGATACGCTCTCGGTACGTTGGCCCCGCACGAGGGCTTGCGGGCTCCCGCACCGGAGCGCCGCCCGCGGCCCCTGCTGACGATGGCGGACATGGGTATGGACCACGATATGGCGGGGATGGATCACGAAATCGGCCAGGGCGGTGAGGAAGAACACGAGGAGCACGATATGCCCCCGGCCGCCGATCTGCACGCCGGGCACGACATGATGCCTGGAATGGAGCACGGTGCCGCTGGAGGAGAGACATGGGCGGCGGGATCCGTACCGCCCCCGACAGAGCACGGGCCAGAGACTCATGGACCGGGCAACGCAAGTGTGCCCGATCAGATTGTGAGCCGGCTTCACGAGCCGGGGGTGGGCCTGGGTGAGGACGGCTGGCGTGTACTCGTCTATACCGATCTCGAGGCGTTCGAGCCGGCGCACCACGTGGAACCGCCTGAACGGGAGGTCGAGCTCCACCTCACCGGCAACATGGAACGCTTCATGTGGTCCATCGACGGGAAGACGTTTTCCGAGGCGGAACCGATCCGTCTCCGTCTCGGTGAGCGAGTTCGCATCACCATGGTGAACGACACCATGATGAACCATCCGATGCACCTCCACGGAATGTGGATGGAGTTGGAGAACGGAAAGGGCGCGGCGATCCCCAGGCAGCACACCGTCAACGTGAAGCCTGCGGAGAGGCTCTCGGTCCTCGTGACGGCCGACGCGCCCGGTCCGTGGGCTTTTCACTGCCATGTGCTCTATCACATGGACGCTGGAATGTTCAGGGTTGTCGAAGTGGTAGACGAAGGACAGACACGCGATCACTCCGGCTCGGGGACCCGACGATGAGTAGCACGGTGCAAGTGGTCTCCCTGGCCGTCATCGTGACGCTCGCGACGTTCGGGCGGGCTCAGGAGGTCGACGGCCAGACGATGGACCGGAAGAACTATTTGTTCGTTCTGGTCGATGAACTTGAGTACGCGCCCGGACTCGGGGAGCGGCCGATTCTCATCGACGCACAAGCCTGGTACGGGGGCGACTACCATCGGCTCTGGCTGAAGTTCGAGGGTGACGCATCGACGCTTGAGCCGGAGGGCGAGCTTCAAGCACAGGCTCTTTTCAGCCGCCTGATCTCACCATGGTGGGACCTCCAGGCCGGTGTGCGGATCGATCACGCGTGGGGTGACGGAGGGCGGACCCGTCCTCATCTGGCCCTCGCACTCCAGGGGCTCGCCCCGTATTGGTTCGAGGTGGAGACCTCCGTGTTCGTGGACGTCGACGGGAACGTGAGCGCGGCGTTCACGGCCGCCTACGATCTGCTCCTCACCCAGACTCTCATTCTCGAGCCGGAGATCGAGGTCGGCGTCTCGGTCCAGGACGTACCTGACTGGGGCATCGGGGCGGGCGTACACGATTTCAAACTGGCCGGACGGCTGCGGTATGAGATCCGGCGGGAATTTGCGCCATACGTGGGTCTTGTCTGGCAGCGCACGTTCGGAGGCACGACAGATCTCCGCCGTGCGGGGGGGCTTCCAGTTCCTGACGGGAGTCTCGTGTTCGGCGTGCGCGCGTGGTACTAGAGTAGAGTGGCCCGACATGGTCGGGCCGGCATTCACATTTCATCTGGAGGTGTGGTATGCGGGGGATGAACCCGAAGGGCGGTCTCCTCGTGGGGTTGCTCGTCGCCAGCGCACTGGCGAGTCCGGTCACCGCGCAGGACGCGGCGGGGCCCGAGGCGGAAGTGAGGGCGGTGCTGGAGTCGTACGCCGCCCTGGCCCAGGCCGGAGACCTTGACGGAATGGGCGAGCTGTTCTCCCAAAGCCCTAGCGTCCACATTATCGAGGGTGCCGGGGTGGACCACGGCTGGGCGAATTATCGCGACAATCACCTGGCGCCGGAGCTCGAGGCGTTCCGGGACTTTCGCTACCGCTACTTTGCCGTGGAGCCCGTCGTGCGTGGGGACCTCGCGTACGCGGCGTTCCAGTACGAACTCCAGGCCGAGTACGGCGAGAGAAACCTCGACATCGAGGGGCGCGGCACGGCGGTCCTCGAGCGCATCGACGGACGATGGCAGATCGTGCATCTGCATACGTCCGGACGCCAGAGGGCGGGTTCCGAATGAGCAAAGTCCTCGCTCTCGGGTGGCCGACCGTCGTACTCAGACTGGCTGCAGCGCTGCTGACCCCGGCTTCGGTCGAGGTACAGACGGGCGAAATACGGGGTGTCGTGATGGTCGGTGATAGCGCCATCGGTGACGCGAAATAGCCCGTTCGTCACGCCGGAACCCGGTCCGGAAACCGAACCCGGGACACGGCTCCTGAACCGCCCCGGCGATTCGAGATTTGGAGCTCCGCATCATGCATGTCGGAAATTGCCAAGGCAATGGCGAGCCCCAGTCCGGTTCCCGGCGTGTCCGGAGATCGGCCTCGAGCCAGGTCTCCCCGGGAGAACCGCTCGAAGATCCGCTCCAGGTCGTCCTCGTCGAGACCGGGTCCCGTATCCCGCACCTCGAGGACCGGACGTCCATCCCCCTGGCGGGCCACCACCACCTCCACAGAACCTCCTTCGGGGGTGAACTTGACCCCGTTCTCCACCAGGTTCCAGACCAGCCGATCCAGGAGGTCCGGGTCCCCCAACACCCGGACCCCCGGATCCAGCCCGGCCGACAGTTGGAGGCTCTTTCCCTCACTCAACTTCCGGAGGCGCTCGACCACGCCGCCCACCCTGTCCCCGAGATCCACGACCCGTAGCCGGGGTTCCATCACGCCCGCGTCGGACCGGGCCAGGGTGAGCAAGTCCTCTGCGGTCCGGGACAGCCGCTCCACCTCCTCCAGGGCGCTGGTCAGGACCCGGCGATATTCGTCCGGGCTTCGGTCCCGGCGGAGGGCCACCTCGATCTCACCCCGCAGGGCCGTCAGGGGAGACCGGAGCTCGTGGCTGGCATCGGCCGTGAATCGCTTCTGCGCCTCGAAGGCGTGGTCGATCCGGGCGAGCATTCGGTTCAGCACCCGAACCAGCCGCTCGTATTCCTCGGTATCGGCGTGGGCGGTGATCCGCCGGCCCAGGGTCCCGCCCCCGATCTCCTCGGCCTGCTCCGTCACACGCCGGACGGGCCCAAGGGTTCGGTCGGCCAACCACCAGGCACCACCGAAGCTCGCCAGGCTGATGGCCACGACGGCCAGGGAGACAAAGAGGGCGACCCCCCCAAGCAGCCGATCCCTCGACTCCAGGGGGGCCGAGACCTGGAGGACGTGAGCCTCATGCTCCTCACCGAACCGCCCGAGGGGATAGTAGAGCGACAGTACCGGCATCCCCTGGAACTCCTGCTCCTCCCACAGCAGCTCCCCGGCCGCGGCTCTTCGGAGGGCCGCCGTGTCCAGGGGTAGGTCCTCCGTGAGGTAGCGGGTCCGAAGGAGACTCCTGCCGTCCTCGCCCCAGATCTGGGAGAAGCGATTCAGGTCGCGGAGCGCTTCGGCCTCCTCCGCCGTGAGCTCCCATTCCACCAGGCGCATGTGTCCCTCGTCCGCTTCCGTCGCGGCGCCCGCCTGGATGGATGCCACCCCGAGAAGGGTCGCTTCGATCTCCCGGTCCAGGGTTTCCCGCACGGCGAGGAAGCTGAGGAGACCCACGATCACCAGGCCTGCCCCCATGGCCCCCGCGAACTGCAGGGCCAGCTGGACACGGAACGAGCGCCTCATTCCGGAGCCTTCTCCGACAGGAGGTACCCCACGCCCCGAACCGTGTGGATGAGGGGGGACTCTCCGGCGTCCTGCAGCTTCTTCCTGAGGTTCCCCACGTGGACGTCCACGACGTTGGATCCAGGGTCGAACTGAAGATCCCAGACCTTCTCGAGTAGCTCCGTCCGGCGCACCACCTCCTCGGGATGCCGTAGGAAATGCTCCAGGAGGCGGAACTCCATGGGGGTCAGCTTCAACTGATTCTCACCTCGATGGGCCGTGTGGCGGATCCGGTCCAACTCCAGGTCGGAGAATCCCAATCGGTCGCGGCGGTCGGAGCCTCGGCGCCGGATGAGAGCCCGGAGTCGGGCAAGGAGCACGTCGAAGCTGAACGGCTTGGTGAGGTAGTCGTCTCCTCCCAGGTCCAACCCCCTGACCACATCCTCCGGCGCGTCACGGGCGGTGAGGAACAGCACGGGAACAACCTTGCCCTTGGACCGGAGGTCCCGCACCACCTCGTACCCGTTCTTCCCCGGAAGCATGATGTCCACCACGAGGGCGTCGTAGTCGTAGACGTGGGCATTGAGAAGGCCTTCCGCCCCGTCGTGGGATACGTCCACCGCGTAGCCGTCCTCCCGGAGCCCCCGGGCCACGAAGGAAGCCACCTTCTTGTCGTCTTCGATGACCAGGATCTTCATCCTCTCGATGCCTCTTCCGAAGGGGGTTTCCTACAGAGTCCGATAGGCGGCCGTCATCCCTCGGGCCCGCCCACCAGCCTCTCCGTGCTGCCCGCCCGGCGCAGCCCACCACCTTACCCGCACACCCCTTTCCCGGTCCCGACGCGCCTGAACGAACCCTTATCCCACCTGCGTGACAAGTGTCCGGCCGGGTTGTTCGTGCAGTCTGACGGTCTGGCGGGCAGCACCCTTCTCTACGCGCATCAGCCGGCCAAAGAGCGCAGCAGACCTCTCCATGAGAATATCCGTGCAGGATCCACGGTCTCCGCCACCATCCCCGCCGCCGCCGCCTGAAGGAAGCGACCTTTCCGGATGCGCCGGGAGACGAGGTCGTTCAGCCAGGGCCGGGACAGCCACCGCTGCGCGGCGGCATATCCCTCGTAGCGTGGACGTAACGATGTCTCGACGTCCACACCATACGCGGCCAATGCATCCGGATCTCCGTGGGCCGCGGCGGCGATCGCGGCAGCGGCCATCTCGCCGGTCTCCATCGCTTTACCGATGCCCTCGCCCGTGAACGGATAGGTGGTCGAGATCTGCTCCCCGACCGCCACGATGTTGCCCTCGTGCGCGCGGGCACCACGGAGTCCGCACCTGAGGCGAGCACCCCTCAGCGGTCCGACCCTCTCTGCCTCGCTCATGAGGCGCCGGACAGCCGGGACCTCGCGGCGGAACGTGTCGAAGAGCTGCCGGAGGTCGTACCGGGCCGGCTCGTCCGGATCGTGCAGGACTCCGACCCCGACATTGTACTTCATCCCCGGTAGCGGGAACGCCCAGGCGTAGCCCGGTAGGATCTCGCGGTCGAAGGATATGAACAGCTCGTCCGTTCGGATGGGGGAGCGCACGTACGCGCGCACGGCCACTGCAGTGGGTGCCGGCTGCTGGAGCATCCCCAACTCATCGAGCAGGGAAACGTCTGAGCCGGTGGCGAGGACCGCGAATCGGGCATGGAAGGGATCGTCGATACCGGCTACATGGACGCCGACCCCGTTGTCGGAGTTGTGCACGCGTTCTACGCGCCCACGGGCCACGACGGCACCGCGGTCGGAGGCTGCTTCCGCGAGCAGCTCGTCGAAGCGTTCTCGCTCGAGGAGCAGAAACTCACCCGGGATGGACCATTCGATACGCGAGGGGCTCGAGACAAGGGCACGATCGACTGGCCGCGCCTCGGCCGTCACCCGGTCGTAGAGGCCACTCCTTCGAAGCGCGGCCAGCGTGTCCGGGATCAGGAGATCGCCACACGCCTTGGCACGGGGATACTCTGCCCTCTCGAGCATCAGTACCCGGCATCCTGCACCGGCCAGGTGAAGTGCGGCCGTGGAGCCCGCGGGGCCTCCCCCAACGACAATGGCCGTCCACTCCTCCTTCGGCACCTCGACGGCAGGTCGCTGCCATCGGTCGGCCTGGCTGTTGCGGGGGGACGCTTCCATGTGAACGGCTCCTCATGAAGGGATGCTTTGGGCCGTACCATCGAGGAAGAGGGGTGCCAGCTATACCGCCCCCCGGACTGAGGGACCGGGCCGAGTTATGGCGGGTTTGGAAGGGGCGCGGTGCGGCTTCTCCGCGAACCGCTGCGGAGCCCCGTTGGAGTGTCCCCACCCCTTCCCCTCCATGATCCTCGCATGTCCCGGGGGGTTGCAGATCATGCGTCCTCTCCCTCTCCGGCCTTCTCCAGGAGGGCGAGGAATCCCAGGGCCGGATCGGACACCTGAGCATGGCGGAGGACCTCCCAGCTCTCCTGCAAGTGAGCCCGGAGAAAGGAAAGGACATGCCCGAGGGAGATGGCCGTGTACCCCAACGGCCGGTCCGGGGGAACCGAAGAGCCGAAGGCCACGAGTCGGACCGTGTGTCCGTGTCCGGTGGCAGCCCTGCCGCGGCGGAGAAGCTCCTCCACCACCCGCTCCACGGCGTGTGGCTCGCAGCAACCGAACCGAACCAGTGCCGCTTCCAGGACGCGGGGGTCCCGGGCCCCACGGTTGAGCTCCGCCCGGCCCTCCTTCACCTCGGCGACGATCATGTCCGACTCCCCGCGGTTCCTCTCGAGAGCGGGGTCGAGCTCACCCAGGGTCGAGACCAGCGCTTCCCCGACCCGCCCCCCCCCTTTCGACGGACCCGCGCCGGGAAACCGGAAGGCGAGCACGTCCAGGTCCGTCACCATCCGATGGCTTCCACCCTTGACTCCCTCGAGGACAGGGTATTCCGTCACGGTGAAGTAGCCATTCACATGGAGATAGGCCCGTACCAGATCCACGGCGTCAGCCATCGTCCCTCCGATCCTTCAGTGGTGTCGTCGTCGCGTCCACTCCGGGCGGCCTCCCACCACGCGTTGCCTGCCCGTCCACGGATGCGTCCCGACGTCGTCCGGGAAGGAAGGCGGGCACCCGCTGCGCGTAGCGCCGGTAGGCCTCCCCGAACTCCGTTCTCACCTCCCGCTCCTCGCTCCGGGCGAGGCGCAGGTACATCCAGACCAGGACGGGGAACATCCCGAGGGTCAGGAGCGTGGGCCACTGCAGCAGGAAGCCGAACATGATTAGGATGAAGCCCCCGTACTGCGGATGGCGCACGTAGGCGTACGGTCCCGTCGTGGCTAGCGTGCCCTGCTGCTGGGCGGCGTGGAGGACCCTCCACGCGGCGGCGATCAGCCAGAACCCTCCACCAATGAAGGCGAAGCTCAGAAGGTGGAAGGGACCCATGTGCGGGTTGGCCTCCCATCCGACGAGCATCTCCAGGAGGTGCCCGGCGTCATGCGAGAACCAGTCGATGCCGGGGAAGCGGGTCTGAAGCCAACCGGAAAAGAGGTAGATGGTGAGCGGGAATCCGTACATCTCCGTGAACAGGGCGACCACGAAGGCGCTGAACCCCCCCAGCGAGCGCCAATCCCTCTTCGTGCGTGGCTTGAAGAAGCTGAAGGCGAAGAGGATGAACACGGCCGAGTTGACCAGGACGAGGAGCCAGAGTCCGTAGGCGGGGGCGTCAGTGTCCATGGCCGCCTCCCTTTCCGTGACCCCGGTGCATGAAGAGGTGCATCACCAGGCAGGCCCCGAGGAGGAGGAACGGCCAGTAGTCGAGCGCGTGGGCCCGGTGCTCCAGAATGAGGAGCAGGGCGGCCACGGCCAGGAAGACACCGAAGGCCACACGGGCCCGGGAGGGGCGGGGGCGGGCTTCGTTCGCGGAGTCGGACTCGTCTGCGTGCATGGTGAGCTCCTTCGGGCAAGCGTTCAGCGCACTCCCGGGTTCGGGGGCCGGCCCCGGGCTTCAGTTCGCCTTGTCCCGGGCAGGCGACCGGGGTGCGGTCCGCTCCCAGCCGTGTGCAGGGTCGGATCGCACCGGTGACGGGCGACGGGCTCGTAGCGGGAAATGTGGCATCTGGTCAGTGAAGGGGACGTGAAGTTGAGATGAAGATCCGTTCATTCGAAGAGGCCGGGCTCCGGATCGGTCCAGGCGGGCCTTGAGGGACCCAGACGAAGGCCGGGCTTCATGAAGCCATCTTCATCCCCTCTTCACGGGGACTTCATGAGGGAAGCGCTATCGTCCGGGCACAGTGGGTAAGGGGCGAGATCCTCTCTCTCCGAGGAGAGGGTCAGGACATATCTGCACCCTCGCACTGGGAGAGGAGGTGACCCGATGGACGCGGCGCGGGAAGAAGAGGTCGTGCTACAGGTGGAGGGGGACGGCGAGGTGGCCGGTCTCATTGAGGGCGAGCTGCGCGCGGGCGGATTCCATATGCGACGGACGGACAGCCTGGAGGGCGCCCGGACCCGAATTCGGGCAGCAGTCCGTCGCGAAGGTCTTTACTCCTCGCACCGGTCGGATTGGCTAGAGCGGCGCGACAGGGACCGCAGTTCGGACCCTGCCATTGCCGACCCCGGACCGGGCACGGGGGGTGTACGGTGGAGATTGGGAGCGTCAAGAGACGGGCGGAATGCCGGGAGGGGTGGGCCCCTCCAACCGGAGACCGACGGATGAGGCAGGCCCGAGGGGGGGTATGGATGCTGGTCGCGGGGATGGCCCTGGGCGGCACGGCCCACGGACAGGAGCCCCCACTCACCCTCGAGCGAGCGTTGTCCCTGGCGCGAGAGCACAGCCCGGCACTGGTCCGCGCGGCCGCCGATGAACGGGGTGCGGAGGGTGCGTCCGCGGCAGCACGGTCCGGCCGTAGACCGACGATCGACGTCGATGTACTCCACCTCCGGTTCCGCGACCCGCCGTCTCTTGCGCTGGGTACGGCGGGGCGGTTCGCGCCGATCCCCACGTCCGGTACCCTCATGCATCTCGGCCTGCTTCAGCCCCTCTACACGGGCGGGCGTGTCGGGGGGGCGGTCGCTGCCGCCGATTGGGGCACGCGGGCGGCAGCCGCCACGTACGAAGCCGTGGAGGTGGAGCTGACGGCAGAGGTCGCCCGAGCGCACGACAACGCCCTCCTGGCCGAGGCGATGCTGGACGTGGCGGAGGAGGCCGTGCGGGTTCTCGAAGCGGCGCTCACCCTGGCCGAGGATCACCACGCCGCGGGGACCGTCGCACGACTGGATGTTCTTCGAGCCGAAACGCGGCTGGCCGAAGCGAAGCAGAAGATGCGGGCGGCCGCCGAAGTCGTGATCGCCACCCGTGATGGGCTCCTGGTTTCGATCGGGCTGGATCACGCCGCCCGTCCCGGCGTGGTGGGCCTCCTCGCGCCCGCCCGGATCACCCTCGACCCCACGACGGTTGAGGAGCTCCTTTCCCGGGCGCGGGAGGATCGGCCTGAGCTGCGGGCGCTGGCTGCGGGCGCCGAAGCCTCCCGCCAGAAGGCTCAGGTGGCGAGGGCGCAGCGCACGCCCACGGCAGGCCTCTACCTCGGCGGTCTCGCGACTCGCCCGGAGCTCGTCACCGGTGACCGCGGATGGAGCACCGACCTGGTCGCGGGTCTCGTGGTGACCTGGTCCCTTTTCGACTTTGGGAGAAGCGAGGCCCAAGCCGAGATTGCTCTCGCGGAAGCCGAAGCACTGGGCGCGGATGCGCGGGGATCGGCGGAGCTGGCAACCGCCCGTGTGCACCAGCAGATGCGGAATCTCGCGCGTGCCGAACTGGACATCGCTGCCGGGAGGGAGAACGTGCAGCGAGCGGAGCGGGCCCTGGCCATTGCCCAGGATCGCTACGCGGACGGGGTCGGGATCCAGCTCGAGGTGTTCGAGGCGGAGGCCGACCTTTCCCGCGTCCGCGGCGCGCTCCTCGTGGCCATCCACGACCACCGAGTCGCGGCGATCGAGCTGCACCGCACCGCCGGACTTGCGGTGGACCCAACGCTTCTTACTCCGGGGGGGCAGCAATGAGACAGGGACTGGGGATCGGGCTGGTTGTCCTAGTCGTGCTCGCGGGCATCGCCGCCTTCGGCTGGTGGATGTACGAGCGCGCCCGTGGAGACGGGATCCCGGAGGGGATCATCGTAGCGAGCGGACGGGTGGAGGCCCGTGAGACACGCGTGGCGGCGGCCGCGGGGGGCCGGGTGCTCCAGGTGCTTGTCGAGGAGGGGGACGTGGTCCAGGAAGGAGACGTCCTCGTCGAGCTGGACCGCCGCTCGGTGGAAGCCGGGATCGCGGCTGCAGAAGCGGCGTACGCGGCGGCGCGGGCGAACGTGACGGCCACCCAGGGCCGCATCGCCGCCCTGGAGAGCCAGGCCGATCTTGCCCGCACCGAGGCCGAGCGATCTCGGAGACTTCTCGCTCGCGACGCCGTCTCGCGCCAGACGGTGGACCTGGCGGAGTCCACTCGGGCTCAGCTCGAGAACGAGATGGAGGCCGCTCGGGCAGGACTGGACCTCGCACGTCGGCAGGCCGACGCCGCCCGCGCCGAGATCCGGGCCATCGAGGTGCGCCTCAGCGAGGCGACGGTCCATTCGCCGGTGTCAGGGGTGGTGCAGTCGAAGCTATTGCGGCAGGGGGAGATGGCCGCTCCCGGCATGACCCTGCTTCGACTCCTCGAGCGGGACGAGGTGACGTTGCGGGTCTACCTCCCCATCGCCTCCGCCCAGCGGGTGCGACCGGGGATGGAAGCGCGTGCCTACGTGGAGGGGATCGAGGGCACCCACGTGCCGGGTGCCGTGGAACGCCTCTCGGAGGAGGCCGAGTTCACTCCTCGGGACGTGCACATGCCCGACGACCGGACGACCCTGGTCATCGCCGCCAGTTTGCGCTTCCCGAACCTCGACGGACTGCTCAAGAACGGCTTTCCCGCCGACGTCTTCATCCGCTGGGACCCTGCCGTCCCCTGGCCTGGGCGTCGCCCATGGCAGTGATCGCTCCCGCCCATCCCCCGGCCGGGACTGCCGGGGGCGCCAGGACCGTCCCGGCGGTCCGGACCGACGCCCTCCGCCGTTCCTTCCGCAAGGTCGAGGCGGTGGGGGGTGTGGATCTCGAGGTCCGCCGCGGAGAGATTTTCGGGCTCGTCGGGCCGGATGGGGCGGGGAAGACCACCCTCATCCAGATGCTCTGCGGGATCCTGGATCCCACCGGGGGAAGCGCCTCCGTGCTCGGCTTCGACACCGTCCGTGACGCCGCCCGCCTGGGCCAACGGATCGGGTACATGTCGCAGGTCTTCTCCCAGTACGGCGACCTCTCGGTCGAGGAGAACATCGAGTTTTTCGCGGACCTGCGCTTCCTGCCACGGAAGGCGCGAATGGACCGCACTGAGCGGCTCCTGGAGTTCAGCCGACTCGCGCCCTTCTCGGGGCGCCTAGCCAGGCGACTCTCTGGCGGGATGCAGAAGAAGCTCGCCCTCTGCACCACCCTCGTCCACGACCCGGAGATCCTCTTCCTGGATGAGCCGACGACCGGGGTCGACCCCGTCTCGAGGCGCGACTTCTGGGAGATCGTCTACGACTTCCTGCGAGAAGGGGTAACCGTATTCCTCGCGACCCCCTACCTGGACGAGGCGGAGCGCTGCGAGAGGGTGGCACTCATGCACGAGGGGCAGATCCTGGCCGTGGACACGCCGGACGCGCTGAAGGAGCAGATGGGCGGAGAGGTGGCGGCGTTTCGAACCCCGGAGGTTGGGCGGGCTCTGACGGCACTCAGGGTGGATCCCGAGGTCCGTGACGCGCAGGTGTTCGGACGTTCCGTGCATGCGCGGCTGGAGGATTCGTCCTCGCATCCCCGCGTGGCGGCCCGACTCAGGACCACCGGGGTGGAGCTCGACGACGCCCGGGCGATCGAGCCCTCCCTCGAGGACGTGTTCATCTCGCTGCTCGGGCCTGGCCGTGCTCCGGCAGCTGTGCCGGCGAACGTGGGGTACGAGCCCACGCTTCCGAAGGCGACCAGTCTGCCGGTAGCGCCCGGTCCGGCATTGGAGATCGACGGGCTGACACGCCACTTCGGGGAGTTCGTCGCGGTGGACCGGCTCTCCTTCGCGGTTCCCCAGGGGGAGGTGTTTGGATTCCTCGGACCCAACGGCTCGGGGAAGTCCACCACCATCCGCATGCTGACGGGTGTCCTTGCGCCAACCGACGGGACGGCGCGCGTGGGCGGGTTCGATCTTCGAAGGGAGCCCCACCGGATTCGGCCCATCCTCGGATACATGTCCCAGCGGTTCTCCCTCTACGACGATCTCACGGTCGGTGAGAACCTGGACTTCTTCGCGGGCCTGTACGGCGTGCCCTCCCGCTTGGTCCCCGACCGCAAGCGCCGGGCGCTCTCGAGGGTGGGGCTGGATGCGCGGGAGACGACGTCGACCGGGGATCTCCCGGGCGGACTCAAGCAGCGGCTGGCCCTCGCCTCGGCGATTCTACACGAGCCCCGGATCCTGCTGCTGGACGAGCCGACATCGGGTGTGGACCCCGTCTCCCGCCGTCAGTTCTGGGACCTCATCTTCGAGCTGGCGGGGACCGGCGTCACCGTCCTGGTCACCACGCACTACATGGACGAGGCGGAGCGTTGCGGCCGGCTGGCGATGATCGATCGGGGCCGGCTCCTCGCCCTGGGAGCGCCGGACGAGCTCCGTCAGACGGTGGGGGGTCGGTTGGTTGAGGTCACGGTGGATGCCCCCATCCCCGCCCTCCGGATCGTGCGGGACCTCCCCGGCGTCCGGCAAGGCACGCTGTATGGAGCGCGGCTCCACGTTCTGCTCGACGACATCGATGATTCGGCGCTGCATGCGGCGCTCGTCCAGGCCGGCCACCCGGTCCGTCGGATCACTGAGGTGCCCCTGGCGATGGAGGACGTCTTCGCGGCTCTGCTCGGGGATACGCCGGCGGGGAAAGGGAGGCCTCGATGAGAACCCGCGTGCTTCCCGTCGTCCGCAAGGAGTTCCGGGAGATCCGGCGGGACCGGCTCCTGATCTCGGTCGTCGTGGCCGCCCCAGTCGTGTTCCTCTTCCTCTTCGGCTACGCGCTCAGCCTGGACATCGAGGGCGTTCCGATGGGGGTCCTGGACCTGGACCGGTCCACCAGGAGCGCGGAGTTCGTAGAAGCGTTCCACAACATGGACGAGTTCGAGGTTCGGGCCCGGCCGGGCAGCGAGCGGGAGGTCGCTGAGCTCCTGGATGCCGGGGCGGTCCGGATCGCGCTCGTGATCCCGCCGGGGTTCGGCCGCGAGTTGGAGGCCGGCCGTACCGCCCAGGCGCAGACACTCATCGACGGGAGCCTCGCGCCCCGGGCCATCGTGGTCCGGAACAACGTGGACGCCACGACGGCGGCGTTCGTGGTGCGCCAGGTTCGCGAGCGGTCCGGGGGCATCTCTGCGCAGGTCGGGATCGAAGTGACTCCGCGCGTCTGGTACAACGAGTCCCTGACCAGTGCCACCTTCATCGTGCCCGGACTCTTCGCAGTGATCCTGATGGCGTTCCCTCCGCTTCTCACCGCACTCGCGATCGTCCGCGAGAAGGAAAGTGGCTCGGTCCAGCAGATCTACGTCTCGCCGCTCCGCTCGTGGGAGTTCATCGCGGGAAAGATGCTGCCCTACGGACTCATCGCCTTCGGGCAGCTCGGGCTCCTCGTCGTGCTCGGCACGTGGTGGTTCGACCTCCCCTTCCGCGGGAGCGCCCCGCTAGTACTTGCCGGGGCTGCGGTCTACGTGCTCTGTGCCGTGGGGATCGGACTCCTCATCTCGGCCGTCACGCGGAGCCAGGTCGTGGCCATCCTGCTCGCCGCGATCATCACGATCATGCCGAGCTTCCTCTTCTCTGGGTTCCTGTATCCGATCTCATCGATGCCAGAGGGGTCGCAGTGGCGGACTGCGATCTTCCCCGCACGCTACTTCACGGACGTGAGCCGGGACTCGTTCCTCAAAGGAGCGGGGTGGATGGAGCTCTGGCCGGAGCTGGTCATCCTCACGGTCTACACGGCCGTCGTGTTCGCGGCGGCATCCCTGCTCTTCCGCAAGAAAGTGGCGTAGGAGCTCGCGATGTTCACGCGGCGCATCGGCGCGATGATTCGCAAGGAATTCCGGCAGTTCTTCCGGGATCCGGTGCTCCTCATCCTCGTCCTCTGGCTCTATACGGCCGAGGTGATCATCTGCGCTACTGCCCTCAGCTTCGACCTGGACAACGAAGTGATCGCGGTGCTGGACCTGGATCGGTCCCGGGCCAGCCTGGCTCTTGCGGAGCGCTTCGATCGATCGCCCACCTTCGAGGTCCGACACCATCCGAGCACCGAGGGTGAGGTGAGGCGCCTCCTGGACCGCGGGGAGGCCCGCCTGGCCCTCACGTTCCCGGAACGGTACGGGAAGGACCTCGACCGTGACGGTGCCGCGGAGGTGCAGATCCTCGCAGACGGCACGAACTCCCTGATCGCACTCACTGCAGTCGGACAGGCTCGACGCCTGGCGGCTCACGCAACGGAGGAGATCCTCCGGGAGCAGGGAGTCGGTTCCACGGAGGGGCCCTGGATCGACAACCGCGTGCGCGTCTGGTACAACCCGGGCCTCGAGTTCGTCTTCTCCGTCGTGATCTCGATGATCGCCCTGGGGGCGTTCATCGTGGGAGCGATCCTGCCCACGGCGGGGATCGTCAAGGAGAAGGAACGCGGGACCATCGAGCAGCTTCTGGTGTCACCGCTCCGGCCCGTGGAGCTTCTCCTGGCCAAAGTCGTGCCCACGATGGTGATCGGGCTTCTGGCGCTGGGCCCGAGCGTCCTGATCGCCTTCGCGTTCGGCCTCCCCCTGCATGGGAGCCCCGTCACGCTGGCCGCCTTCTCGTTCGCCTTCCTCTTGAGTGCCGTATCGATCGGGGTGCTCATCGCGAGCGCGGTACGCACGCTGCAACAGGCGCTCTTCGTGGTTCTCTTCGTCCTCTTCCCCGTTCTCTTCCTCTCGGGCACGATCACCCCAATCGAAAGCATGCCGAGCGTGCTACAAATGGTTTCCCTCCTGAGTCCCGTGCGGCACTACATGGACGCACTCCTCGGGATCTTCCTCAAGGGGAACGGGTTCGCCGTCCTCTGGCCCCAGCTCCTCTGGCTGCTGGGGCTGGGTGCGGCCCTGTTCGGGACGGGGCTCACGCTTTTCCGTAGGCGGCTCGCGTGACAGCCGCCCGCATCCAGGTCCGGCCGGGAAGCCCGCTTCCCCTCGGCGTCCGCGACTGCTGCGACGGGTTCAACTTCGCCGTCTTGCCATGTCACGCCTACCACACCCATGGCCCGTGGGCCCTGTGACGGGGGCGTCGGCGGAGCGGATCTGCGTGCCGCTTGGAGGAGAAGCGTCCCGCTGAACGAGCCCGACCCCCGCAAGGATCAGGACAGTTCCAACTGCGTGAGTCCATCCGAGCCGCTCCTCGAAGAATAGTGCGCCGGCCACGAGCGCAAGGACAGGGACCAGGAAGGTGAAGACGTTCGCCCGGTTCAGCTCGACCTCCTCCAGTACTTCGAACCACAGCCAGAATGCGACCGCGGTACCCGGAACGGCGAGAGCCAGGAGGACCCCCACGAACTGAAGGGACCAGTCGACGGTGGTGAGATCCTCGGTCAGAAAGGACAACCCAGCCAGTGGCAGCGCTCCCACGAGGAGCTGGAACCCCATGGCCATGAGCGGGTCGACCCGACCTCCAAGGCCGCTGATGGCCACGTTACCGACGGCCACACCGAACGCGGCGAGGAGGACATATGCGTTTCCGAGCGTATAGCCTTCGATGCCGCCCCCAGAGAACCCCGCCCAGCCGATCACGGCCATGCCGCCGAAGCCGGTGAGCATCCCGATCTTCCCGAACACCCTCAAGCGCTCTCCCAAAAAAAGGTAGGCGAGGACCGCCGCGAGCAGCGGCTGCGTGTTGGAAAGAACGGTCGCGAGGCCCGGCAAGATGAACTCGGCAGCGTGAAACATCCCGAGGAATCCGAGGGTTGTGGCCCCGAGGCCCACGACAACAACCAGTGCCCATGAGCGAACGTCCCGAGGGACGGGCCGACGGGACACGGCGCCCAACACCAGGAGAAAAACGCCCGCGACGGTAGCCCGCATGGCCGCGAACGCCATATGGGGCGCCAGATCGAGGCCCACGGTGATCAAGGGAAAGCACGCGGCCCACAGGGCCATCACCGCGACGAGCCGGAGGGCGGCTCCGGCGTTCATCACGCCCCCGCTCGCGGCCGAGAGCGCCGGCACCTACGCCGAAGAGGTGCCCGAATACACCAAGCATCAGGCAGGGTCCTCGCACTCCCTACTCGGGTGAGGCCCTTCAGAGGAAGTCGCTCCGGACCCCCAGCGCCTCGTCCGTCCGTCGGATGGAGGCCTCTCCATCCCGCTCCGTCCCGCCAAGCGCCCGGATGGCGTCGATCGTCTCCGGAACGACGATCGCCTGGTTGTCCACCTGGTACGCGTAGAAGAGCTCCCGCCCCTCGACGGTGAGGATATCCTCCCAGATCGCCACCTCCCACATGTCCCCCCGGGGCCGCCCGATCTCCTTCATGACCTCGGCGGTCACGTTCAGGGCGGAGATCCCTTCGTCCGCTCGAATGAAGGCGATCCTCGGGACGGCCCGAAACGCCTCCAGGATCTCGTCTCGGTTCGCGGCTCGGGTGAGCTCGACCACCCAGTGATGGAGGTGGGCCACGTTCTGGGGCGCCTTCGAGGCCATGGTCACCACGTCGAGGTCCGGGATCACGGTCTTCGCATCGGGCCCCTGGTGGCTCGGGATTTCAGGCTCCGGGACCATCGTGTTCATGATCCCACCCTTGTGACTCTCCCAGGGATCGGTGGCCCGCCTCTGGAGGACGCCCCGGGCCCGCTGGAGGAGACCGGCGTTACGCAGGGCCAGAAGAGTCCGCACCGTGGACGTGGTGTTGCACGAAACGACCCGGGTCATCCGGCGCTCCAGCGCGGACTCGTAGTTTGCGCTTGCCACGAAGCTGTGGCCCGCGAGCTCGTGCTTCGCCCCACCCTGGAAGATCGCCCGAATCCCCACCTCTTCGTAGCGCGAACGGTTCTTCGCGTCGATTCCCTTGGGGGTACAGTCCACGACCACGTCGGACTCCTCGAGGAGCGCGCCCATGGTGCCTCGGGGATCGAGTCCCGCAGCCTTCATCTCCTCAAGGGCTTCGTCGGTCGCTGCGAAGAGGGGGTATCCCCGCTTCACCGCGATCCGGGCTCGCCAGTCCGTCACCACATCACCGACGCCGACGA
>PWZC01000275.1 GCA_003567615.1 Gemmatimonadota bacterium
CCGGATGGCGAAGTCGTGCTGGGCGATGGGGAAGAGGTCCACCGTCAGGTCCGCGTAGTCGGAAAGGTTCGACTCGTCCAGATCCGCCACCGTCTGCAGGTCCGTGCTTTCAATCCGCACGAAGGTGGCTCGGAACGGTTCGGTGGACACGACCTGAGGGCGGTGCACGGCGCCGCCGCCGGGCCATTCCAGGAGGGATCGGTCGGCCACATCCAGGGTCTCGCCCGGGTCCGCCACCACCCGGATCCCCAGTCCAGGCACCACGTCGGAGGCGTCCAGGCGGAGATTCCACGAATCCGTCCGGCGGTCCGGGTCAGGGGCGGTGGGGATCCCGGAGACGGGACGCTGGAGGAGTTGGGTTCGAACGAGAGTCTGGCCGCGGAAGATCTCCACCCGGACCGGCGGAGCGGCATCGTTGGCTCGCCGCGCCCCCAGGAACACCCGGAGGAGTCCGGCCCTCCCTTCCAGGAGCGGAAGATCGCCGGCGTAGGTCTGGTTGCCCTGGTTCACCTGAACGGCGTCCACATGCACCTGGACGATCCCCGGATCAAGCCCTTCGGCCTGGAAGACCACCGGATCCAGATCTCGAAGCGACGCCTCGATCCGCTGAAGGCCCAGCTCCGGCCCCAGCGTCCAGGCCGTCAGTCGAGCCACCCCTTCGGCGCCGGTGACCACCGTGTCCGGCGTGACCGTCCCGCCCCCATCCAGGACCCGGAAGACGACCCGCTCGTCGGCCACGCCCTGTCCGAACCGGTCCAGGATCCGCACCGCCGGGGGATCCTCCACCGGAGCCTCCACATCGCCGAGCTGCTCCAGCGCCGAGAGGGGGACCATCTCCGCGGCGGGGCTCGGGAGAGCGGTGACGGAAACCATCAGGGGCGGTGCGGCCTGGGCCCGGAACTCGGCGGTCTGCTCGCCGGATCGAGGCCCGAGGGTCCAGGTGAAATCCGCGCGCCCCTCGGCATCCGTGGCCGCTTCGGTGGGGCTGACGACTCCATTACCGGTGGTGGTCCGTCCTTCCACCAGGACGCCCGGGGTTTCGTTCCCGAATCGGTCCCGGAGCTGGAGCGTCAGGGGAGGAAGGGGGTTGCCCGCCACCGGTTCGCGGGGGAGCGCACCGACGAGGCTGATCTCGGCGGGGGGGCCGGGACCCGCCGTCACGGAGAAGGAAATGGCAGGGATTCCTTCCACCAGCGCCTCCAGCGTCTGCACGCCCGCCATCGGTCCCAGGATCCACCCTTCCGGGGTGGCGAGACCGGCGGGATCGGTGCGAGGTTCCTGCCCCTGAACCTCTCCGGCCCCGTCCACCACACGGAAGAGGACCGGGACGCCTGGCGTCACATTCCCGAAGCGGTCCCGGACCCTGACCCGGGGAAGGGAGGTCAACGGCTCACCCACCTGTCCATCGGCGGTGGGCTGCTCCACCACCTCCATGTTGGCGGGCGCCCCGGGCTCGGCCTGGATCCGGAAGGTGAAGGACCGGTCGCTCGGGGTGCCCTCCTCCAGATCCGGAGAGGCGGCGTTGGGGCCAAGATTCGCGGTGAGGCGCTGCTCTCCGGCCGTTCGCCCCAGGAGCCAGGAGCCGGGATCGGCGCGACCGCGTGCGTCGGTGCGGACCCCGGAGCGCTGCCACACGGCGCCCTCCTCGGTGAGGAGTCGCCACGACACCTCGACGCCCGGCACCGGGTTCCCCCGTGTGTCCACGACCCGGACCACCACCGGGTCAGGGGGCGTTTCGCCCACCACGCCGGAGAAGGTCTCGGCGCTCACCGCTTCGATCCCGTCCGGACCGGGAAAGAGGACTGGATCGCTGTCGGCACAGCTGGAAAGGGTGAGGGCGAGAAGCACCATCGGAACCAGGGTGCCACAGGCCCGCCGGTGCGGACGGCTCTCCTGGCCACTGCCCCTCGCCACCGGAAGTGCCCTCGCCATTCGAAGTGCCGTCGCCATTCGAAGTGCCGTCGCCACCGGAAGTGCGCTCGCCATCCGGCCCCCGCTCACCATCCGAACCCCAACGTGAAGCGGGTCGTGTGGACCCAAGGGGAGCGGACAAATTCGGGGCCGTCACTTCGACCGGTGAGGAAGCCAGCTTGCGCCGTGAGGGACCCTGGACCCAACGGCCGGCGAAGGGAGATCGTGACCATGGGACCGGTGACGGAGCGGGTCGCCGCTTCCCTCCCACCCGGCGCCCGATCATTCAGAAGTCGCTCCCGGAGGTGCCCCACCCCGATCCAGGACCGAAGCCCCACGCCCCGGATCTCGGCCAACTCCGCCGATGGCCCGCCACCCACCAGGAAGGATCGGTGGTCGTTGCCGCCACCGACCAGGAGGGTCGCCGCGCCACCGTAATCGCCGCGATGGGCCCCCAGGACCAGGCCACCGAACAGGTGGGCGTCGCCGCCCCATCCCCGGGTGCCAACCACCGCCGCAGCATCCAGTTGGGTCCCCTCCGCCGCCGTGGTGTCCAGTTGGGTCCCCTCCGCAGCAGCCTCACCCAGGCGGGTCCGCGCCGCAGCTGCGAGGGTGTCTGCCAGCGGGACTGAGGTGGCCCGGAGCATGGGTGCGTCAAATGGAGCTGGCGCTCCCATGGGGACCAGCGTTCCGGTAGGGGACGCGGCACCTGGGATCTCCATGACCTCACCGGGGAGGCCGAAGGTCGGCTCCAGCGGAAGGAAGGGGAGGGCCAACAGAAATAGAAGCGTCACGAGGGACCGGAGAGAACCAGCGGGGACCGAGAGCCGTGAGAGGCTGAATCTCTCTCGCTCGAGAGGGTGCGGTCAAGCGCCATGGCCGACTGAGGTCCGGGGCGGCGCCGGCGGGGATTGCCCCCGGGCCGTCCCGGCGGGCCCATGCGTCCCATCCAGCCATCCCCCAGCCCATGGGGAGCCGTCAGCTTCCCCTCACCCCACGGAACCCTCCCCCACGGAACCCTCCCTCCGAGCAAACCCGACCCCGCAATGACCCATGTCGCCCGCGCCCCCCGCGTCGCCACCCGCGTCGCCACTCGCGCCCCCGTCGCCCCCCGCGCCCCCGTCGCCCGCGTCGTCGCCCGGGTCCCCCGCGTCCACGAGCTGCCTCCCCGCCAGCGTCCCCGGGAGCGACTTCGCGCTGAGGGCGCGGCGGCGCTTTCGGTTCGCGAGCTCATGGCCATCCTGGTGGGGTCCGGTGGGGCATCGGCATCGGTGGTGGAGGTGGCCGACCGCATCCTTGCCGCCGGCTCCGGACGACTCAGGACCCTGGCTCGTGCGGAACCGGGAGAGTTGGAGCGGATTTCGGGGGTCGGCCGGGCCACCGCTGCCCGGGTGGTGGCGGCGCTGGAGTTGGGGCTCCGGGCCCTGGAGGAAGCGGAGCCCGAGCGTCCGCGGATCCAGGGACCCAGCGATGTCCACGACCTGATGGCTCCCCGCCTCCGGGATCTCACCCACGAAGAGTTCCACGTCCTCCTCCTCAACACCCAGAACCGCGTGCTCCGAGACGTCACCGTGACCCGGGGCATTCTGGACGCCGCCCTCATCCATCCTCGGGAGGTCTTCCGGCCCGCCATCCTAGCCAGCGCCGCCGCGGTGGTTCTGGTCCACAACCATCCCTCCGGTGACCCGACGCCGTCGCCGGAGGATCGACTGGTGAGCCGTCAGATCCGAGAGGCCGGCCAGGCCGTGGGGATCCGGGTACTGGACCACGTGGTGGTGGGGGAAGGCCGCTGGGCCTCGGCCATGGACCGGTAAGCCGGACCCAAGTTCCGCGGCAGGGGGTTCCAGGGAAGAGGTGGGTGCGGTTGTCTTCCCGAAATCCGCTTTCCCCCGACATCCGCTTCCCCCTCAGTCGTCTCCGCCTGCTCCCCCCCACCACGTCCGCCGCCCCATGGCCCCTCTCCTTGGAAATCCCTTCGCCTCCGGACGCCGGTCCCGGATGTTCCCGGCTCTGTTCGCTCTGATCCTGGGGCTCCTCCTGGTCCCGGGGTGTGCTACGCTCCAATCCCTCACGGCGCTCTCCCAGGTGCGCTTCGACCTGGACGGAGTGAGCCAGCTCCGCTTGGCGGGGGTGGAGCTGGACCGGGTCCGGAGCTATGACGATCTCTCCCTGGTGGACGCCGGCCGCATCGGGGCCGCGGTTCTCTCCCGCCGTCTTCCCATGGAGGCCACCCTCCAGGTCGGGGCGAACAACCCCGAGGCGAATCCCGAGGCCCGCCTGTTGGCTCTGGACTGGACCCTCTTCCTCCGCGACCGGGAGACGGTGTCGGGGAATGTGGAGCAGGAGTTCCGTCTGGCGCCCGGCGCCCGCACCGAGGTGCCCGTTCGTGTGTCCCTCGACCTCCTGGAGTTCTTCGAAGGGAGCACCCGGGACCTGGTGGATCTGGCGCTGGCGCTGGTGGGGGCCGGGGAGGAGCCGGTGGAGGTGAGGCTCGACGCCCTCCCCACTGTGCAGACGCCCCTGGGACCCATTCAATACCCCCGGCCGCTGAGTCTGTCCGTCACACCCTGACGTTCCCACGTCGACTCCTCACGCCCTGGCTCACCGCGCCCGACTTCCCCACGCCGTTGCTCACCGCGCCCGAACTCCTCACTCCCTCACCGGTGACGCCCCGACCGCTCGGGTTACCAGAGGTTGGGTTGCCCTCCATGATGCGTAGGCTGGGTGACCCACCAGGCTTCCGGGATAAGGACAAGGCCCTTCTCCGGTTTCGGTGCGCGTATCGGCGGACCGGGGGACTCACGAGACGCCGCCTTTTCGGGCTGTGTCCAGCAAAGGTGACCGTATAGGTGCCAGATGCTGAACGCCCCACCATTTGGGCGCCTCTGGTCAGCAAAAGGCACCGTGCAGGCGCTGGAAAAGGCACCGTGCAGGCGCTGGCGGAATCCGGGGGCGATCCGATCCTTGCGGTATCGGCCCGCTCGCCGCCACGTCAACGCCTACCAGCGCCTGGTGGGGCAGCCGGTCAGCCAAAATTAGAATCCCGGTTCTAATTTCCAGGTGGGAAAGGGGACGAAAGAGGTGCGGAGGGACCACGGCGGCGCGTACCGAACCGGTCCCGGGATCGACGCCACCCCCCCGACGGTCTGAAGGGCCACCGGAGGCCAGAACCCGGCAGGGGCTGGAGCTTCGGGCCCTACCGGGGGTAAGTTGCTGAATATGACACTCCCCACCGAGACGGCCACGCCCCAGACCCCCACCATCCGGGGACTCCCTCGCCCCCTGGCGCGGGAGTTGGAGGCGTACGCCCAACGGCTGGACGTGGACATGATCCTCCAGGCCTACCAGTTGGCGGAAGAAGCGCACCGGGGGCAGAAGCGGGCCAGTGGGGCCAGCTATGTCACCCATACCATCGAGGTGGCCATCCTCCTGGCCCAGCTCAAGCTGGACACCGCCTCCATCGTGGCGGGGCTCATCCACGATGTGGTGGAGGATACCCAGTTCTCCCTCACCGACGTGGAGGAGCGCTTCGGGTCCGAGGTGGCGTCCATCGTGGACGGGGTCACCAAGATCGGGAAGGTGGAGTTCCGCTCCAACACCGAGCGTCAGGCCGAGAACTACCGGAAGCTTCTCCTCTCCATGGCCGAGGACGCGCGGGTGATCCTCATCAAGCTGGCGGACCGCCTCCACAACATGCGGACGCTGGAGTATCTCCCCCGGGGCAAGCAGCAGCG
>PWZC01000045.1 GCA_003567615.1 Gemmatimonadota bacterium
AGAGGCCCAAGTTTGCGAGGGAGGGCTTGGGCGAATATGCTGTTACGCCTTGAGAATCCGAGCGCTGCCTCCCATTATGGGCGGGTGACGCTCGGAATCGAGTGTCGGGCACGAATCTGGCAGAGTTCAGGGCGTTTAATGGCAGGGCACAATCCAGGCCACGCCACGGGACTCCGGTCCCAGGCGATGGATCGCCCTGTCTCCAGAAATCCACGATTCCGAAAAGTCCACCCCATCCGCCTTCACTACCGAGGTAAACTTCATGTTCGAGCGCGTTCTTGTGGCCATGGACCTCTCTCCTGCGACGGAGGCCCTGGTCTCAACACTTCCGGGACTCCGGGAGTTTGGAACCCGGGAGATCATTCTCGCTCACGTGGCCCGGCCAATCCGGGAGCCCGTGTCCAACTCTCTCCGGGAAATCGGAGACTTGAGGGAGCGCCTGAACGAGTTGGCCGGAAGGTTGGCCGAAGAGGATGTGCGGGTCACGGTGGAGGTACCCAACGGAAGTCCGGCCAGCGAACTCATCAAGGTGGCCGACGCCAAGGACCCCGACGTCATCGTGGTCGGGTCCCGAAGCCATACCCGGATCCGGGAGGCCTTCGTGGGAAGTGTGGCATGGGAACTGGTTCGACGGGCCAACCGCCCGGTTATGCTGAAGCGGATCCAGGCCGATAGGCATGACGCCGAGGCGGCCCTCAAGGCGCGGCGGCAGGGGCTTCCCGATCGGGTGGTGCACCCCACTGACTTCTCCACCACGGCCCAGCGGTCGTTGCCCTGGCTTCAGGCGCTGGCAGCCCGGGGGGTGCGGACCTTCACCCTCCTTCACGTCCTTCCGGTGGAAGCCAAGGACGGGCGTGACGAGGCATTGGCCCAGCTCGAGAAGCTGGCGGCCGAGATCGACCCCACCGGGAATGCGGAGATCTCCTGCAAGGTCCGGTTGGGCACCCCCCACGAGGAGATCCTGTCCGAGGGAGGGAAGTCGCGGCACAACATGGTGGTGATGGGCACTCACGGTCGTGGGGTTCTTCCCGAGATCGTCATGGGAAGCGAGAGCCGACAGGTGGTGCGCCGGGCAAACGCCACGGTCCTCCTCATTCCCACTGAAGTGGCCAAGCCGCCGGAGCTTGAGGGCTGACATCCGACTCGTCAAGCTGGCTCAAGGGCGACCGGGGAGACCCGGTCGCCCTTTTTCTTTCATCCCTCCCCGTCCTCATGACCGACCCTCCCCCCAGACGCCGTCTCCTCCGCTACCAGGACATTGTCGACGATTGGCCGGCATTCCTCGAAGCCAACCACGCTCCCGAGCCCACGACCCTCCGCGTACGGCAGGCGCTGGTGCAGGTGGACGAACTCCAGCGGCGCCTCAGGACCCAGGGGTTTTCCCTGGGCGAGGTCCCGGGCCTCCCCGACTACCTCAAGGTAGAGGACGGCCCACATTCCGTGGCCCAGACCATGGAGCACTGGCTGGGACTCCTCCATGTACAGCAGTCGGTCATGGCCCTTCCGCCACTGGCGCTGGCTCCGCAGCCCGGGGAGCGGGTTCTGGATCTCTGCGCCGCCCCCGGCGGGAAGACCGCCCACCTGGCCGAACTCATGGACGAACGGGGACCCCTGGTGGCAGTGGAT
Organism: Gemmatimonadota bacterium; assembly: GCA_003567615.1. Classification (GTDB taxonomy): domain Bacteria; phylum Gemmatimonadota; class Gemmatimonadetes; order Longimicrobiales; family Gaopeijiaceae; genus PWLA01. The sequence continues at coordinate 1,627 of PWZC01000045.1, forward strand.
CCGAAGGAGAAGCGCCTTCGGGGCCTCATGAGCAACCTCTTCCGATTGGGGTGCACGAACGCCCTTGTGGTGGCCGCCGATGGTCGGGAGCTGCCCGGTGGGGTGACCTTCGACCGGGTTCTGGTGGACGCGCCCTGCTCCGCCGAGGGGAACTACCGGAAGCAGGGGGGGCGACTGCCGAAGCGGACCCGGGAGTTCCAGTTCTACATCACGGAGCTGCAAACGGCCCTGCTGCGACGTGGCGTTGAACTGACCCGGCCGGGCGGATCCATCGTCTATTCCACCTGCACCTTCGCCCCGGAGGAGAACGAACTGGTGGTGCAGCGAATCCTCGAGTCATGCCCCGTCACCCTCGAGCCCATCGCGCTCGACCTCCCGCACCAGCCGGGACTCACGACGTGGGAAGGCAAGGAGTTGACGCCGAGCTTGAGCCGCACCTGGCGGGTGTACCCCCACCACCTGGACTCGGGGGGGATGTTCATGGCTCGATTCCGGAAGGATCCGGCTGCGCCTTCCCCGGCCCCGGCTCACCCGGCGGAGATGGGGCCGGATGGCGGCCCCAGCCGGGGCTGGCGACCGGTACCCGTGGCCTTCCCCGGCGAGGATCCGGGCATGGCCTGGGAGCGGATCCGCGAAGCGCTTCGTCTCCTGCACGAGGAATACGGACTGGCGCCGGAAGCCCTGGATGGACTGGGCTGGATGGTCCGCAAGGAGAACATCTGGGTGCAAACGGCGGCCGAGTGGCCCATTGGAAGTTGGAAGGACCATGGCGGATGGCGGGTGGTCTCCCTGGGACTTCGCGCCTTCCGCTCGGCGGGCGCCGGAAAGGAAACCCCTTCAAACCCCTTCCTCGGGCGATTCGCCACCTACCTTCCCACTCCCGACGACCCCGCAGCGGGCCCCCGTCACCGGTCCGTCTCCGACGAGGAACTCCGGAACCTTCTCGGTGGAGGAGCGCTGCAGGACCCCCCCCTTCCGGCCGGTCCGGTGGTCCTCCACCATCGCGGCAGACTCCTGGGACGGGGGATGGTAGGGAGGGGCGGCCTCCGTCACGAGATCCCCACGGCTCAGTCCAGGAGGCTCGGTGTGATCCTGCAAGCGCAGGAAGGGGCCTGAGGGTCCGTACCCCCACTGGCCACGTCGCCCCCGGCGCTCAGTCGCCCAGTACGTATCCGAAGATCAGGGGGGCGACGATGCTGGCGTCGGACTTGATGTGGAACTTGGGCGTATCCACGGCCAGCTTGCCCCAGGTGATCTTCTCGTTGGGTACGGCACCGGAGTAGCCGCCATAGGACACGTCGGCGTCGGTGATCTGGCAGAAATACCCCCAGAACGGGGTCTCCCGCTGCATGTCCTGGATGATGCTGGGAACCGCACAGATGGCAAAGTCTCCGGCAATGCCGCCCCCGATCTGGAAGAAGCCCACCGAGGGCTTCCCTTCCGCCTCGCCGTTGTTGGCCAGATACCACTCGATGAGGTGAGCGAACTGCTCCGTCCCGGTCTTGCAGCACTGGTGATGGGGGAGCTTCCCGGTGAGAACGTTGGCGGCGAACATATTCCCGGTGGTCGAGTCCTCCCACCCCGGCGAGTACACCGGGATGTCCCGTTCCAGTGCCGCCAGCAGCCATGAGTGGGCCGGGTCGATCTGGTAGTACTCATCCACCTCACCCGAGCGAAGGATGTCGTAGAGGTATTCGAAGGGGAACTTCCGGACCCCCTCCTCACAGGCCTTCCTCCACCGGTCCACGAGCCGGGCCTCGAGGTGCCGCATGATGTCTTCGGGAATGCAGGTATCGGTTACCCTGTTCATCCCCCGGTCATAGAGGGCCACCTCGTCATCGGCGGACAGCGCGCGCCAGTTGGGTACCACCTCGTACTCGTTGTGACCCAGGAGATTGAAGACGTCCTCTTCCAGATTGGCGCCGGTGCAGGAGATGGCGTGCACCTTCCCCTCCCGGATCATGCGGGAGAGGATGATCCCCAGCTCGCCGGTGGACATGGCCCCGGCCAGACTCACCAGCATCTTCCCACCCGCCTCCAGATGGGCCTCCCAGGCGCGGGCAGCCGCCACCGCCTCTCGGGCGTTGAAGTGGCGGTAGTGCTTGTCCATGAACTGGCGGACGGAGCTCATTGGTGACTCCTGGTTCGGGATCCGGTGCGGGGCCAAAACCTGAAAGGTAGAAACGAGCCCCCGGGGATTCCAGGGGTGCCCGGGCCCGTCACTCCTCCGGTCCGGCTCGCTCCATGGCGAGCACCCGCCCGGCCCGCTCTCCGGTGACCGTCCCATCCCGGATGGCCCGGCGACCGTTGACGAAGACGTGGACCATCCCGCTGGAGAGCTGATGGGGGTCGGTGAAGGTGGCCCGGTCGTGGACCTGGTCCAGATCGAAGACCACCACATCGGCCACGGCCCCGGCCCGGAGAACGCCACGATCGTCCATCCGGTGCACCAGCGCCGGGAGGGACGTCATCTTCCGGATGGCATCCTCCAGGGTGAGGACTCCGTCTTCCTGGACGTACTTCCGGATGACCCGGGGAAAGGCCCCGTAGGACCGGGGATGCGGCACCCCCTCGCCCCAGCGGGGGAAGGATCCATCCGACGCGATCATGTTCCAGGGCTGACGCATGAAGGCGTGGATGTCGCCGTCGTCCATGTTGAACGAAACGATCCCAGGGCCCCCCTCCCGGAGCAGGTCCAGGGTGGCCGCCACGGGATCCAGCCCCCGCGCCCGGGCCACATCGTCCAGGGTCCGCCCCTCGATGGATGGATCCTCGGGATGGTGCCGGAACTGGATCCGATCCGCCCCACCCCGTCGGTCCAGATTCTCCAGGACCTCACCCTGCAGCCTCTCGGTGAGCGCCGGATCATCGAAGCGCTCCCGCATCCGGTCCGTCCCCCCCTCCTGCGCCCACCTGGGTACCAGGGCCGCCGCCAGCGAGGTGGCCGACGCGTTGTAGGGATACTGGTCCGTGAAGATCTCGAGTCCCTCGTCCCGGGCCAGTTCGACCCGTCGGATCACGGCACCGGAATACCCCCAGACCCGGGGACCCAACGCCTTCACATGGGTCACGATGCTCCGGATACCCGTCTGCCTCGCCACTTCGATGACCTCATCCACCGCCGCCACGAGCCCGATGGAATAGTCCCCTTCATCCCGGATGTGGGAGGTGTGGATACCCCCGTACTCGGCGGCGACGGAGGCCAGCGCCGCCAGCTCCCCGGTGTCGGCGAAGCTTCCGGGAGCGTAGAACGGACCGGAGGACAGCCCGAAGGCCCCCGCCTCCATCCCCTCCCGGGTCAGGGCCTGCATCCGCTCCAGTTCGTCCGGCGTCGGCGCCCGGTCGTCGAGGTCCATGACCTGGGCCCGGATCGATCCGTGGGGAACGAGCTGCGCCACATTGATCCCCAGTCCGAACTCCAGCAGCTCTTCCCGCTGATGCACCAGATCAACCGGCCCGCCTCCATCGGGGTTCACGAAGAGGGTGGTCACCCCCTGGGCGAGTTGGGGCTCGGCGTGACTCCGGTCTTCCGAGGCCAGGCCAGGGCCCGCATGGGAGTGGGCGTCGATGAACCCCGGCGCCACGTAGAGCCCGGTCACATCCACCTCCTCCAGTCCGACCCACCCCTCCAGCCGCCCGACACCCACAATCCGGTCCGCCCGGATGGCCAGGTCGCCCAGGACCCAAGGATTACCGCTCCCATCCAGGAGCCGGCCTCCGCGGAGGATCAGGTCCGCCTGCTGTGCCGCTGAAGCCTCCACACCGGAAAACGGGCCAGTACCGTTCGGGTCCCCGGGGGTACCGGCAGAGGCCCCGACCACAAGGGCGGGAAGGAGGAGGCCGGCGGCCAGATGTGTCCACGGGGATCTCGAAATCATGGGGTTGAATCGTCCTCTGGGTTTCATGGTCCGGGGGTCATGGAAGGAAGGGTCATCCAGCACCAGCCCTCCGGATGGGTGGGGCGGAGTTCGGGATGAAGGATCTCCACCAGGATGCGGAGGGAGTCCTGGAT
>PWZC01000102.1 GCA_003567615.1 Gemmatimonadota bacterium
ACAACCTGGACTTCCGGGGGACGGTGCAGGTGGACGTCACCGTGGATCGAGGTGAGGACACACCCGAGTTCGTGGAACTCTCCCTGGGCGACGAGGTCCTGGTCCGACAGACCTTCAACCCCGACGGAAGCCCGGCGGAGCCCATTCAGGCATCGGTCGAGAGCCTCACCCCGGAAGGGGATCCGCAGGTAGCCGGATCGCCCCTCTTGGTGAGTTTCCTCGTGCCATCCGATGAGTTCAACCCCCAGACAGGTGCCGTGCGCTTCCGCAACGGTCCCACCACCCTTCGGGCTCGGCTGGCCACCCGGGAGGGGGGTGAAGACGCCTGGCGCTCCACCATCCAGATCACTCTCACCAATCGGGATACCTTCATCGGGGGCTTCTCCCCGGATCGGGGGCCGGTGGCGGGGATCGAGGGGGAGACCTGGGTCGGCGGGGCTCTCCAGCTCAGGGTGGTGCCCGTGATCTATTCCCGCGGAAGGGAGCTGGGCTCGGTGGTGGTGGACTTCCGCCGGTCCGGGGGAGGTCCTCTGGCCACCCGGTCGCTGGAAGGACCGGGGCCGTATCGTCCGCTCTTCGAAGGGGTGGGGCAGGGAAGCCTGGAGGGCTACCAGACCCCTCGGGGTGCCGTGGATGAATTCTGGATCCGGGAGGCCGCCTATGAAGATGGTGCCCCGGTTTCCGGGCTCCCCCTGATCCTGGCGGACGGCATCCGGGTCGACAACCGTCCGCCACCGCCAGGGCGCTTCGAGCTGCCTGAGCAGGGGGTTGAAGGTGCGGCCTGTTGCCTGGGCAACTGGATCGGAGCCGCCTTCCCATTCCCCGACGCCTATGGGCTGGCTGAGGATGAGGGGGTCGGTGGAGGACAGGTCACCATCCATGCCGGTCCCGCTTCCCTCACCGATGAGGCACTGGCCCAACGTCCGGCGGTGGTCCGGGGTGAGGACCTGGCGCCCACCTCCGGCAACGATGCGCTGCGGGCCGTGGCCGTTCACCGGGATGCCCTGCAGAACCGGCGGATCGTTCCCCTGGCTCCGTCCCGAGGCAACACGCTGGGTGAGGGTGGACGAGCCGTATTCGGGGTGGACCTGACGCCTCCCCAGGTTCGCTTTTCCGCCGCCTCGGTGGAGGACCGGGCTCTCAATCCTCCCGCCGGGCTCCGGTGGTCCGTGAGGGCGGAGGGAGGCCCCAGCGGCTTCGCCGCCCTTCCGGCGCGCACCGTGGTGCGGCGTGTGGCTCCTGGAGTGGACGGTCCCGAGGCCTGCCCCTTCCCGGCGACGGATCTGTGCCAACCGGCCCCCGATGGATTGGAGCGCGAGGTTCCCTCCGAGCTTCCGGGCTATTTCCGAATCGAGACCCGGATCGTGGATCGAGCCGGAAACCTCTCGGCTTCCCTGACCCGGTGGGTTCTCCGGGATGAGCAGCCGCCTGAGGTGGAAGCGGTGGAGGGTGTGGTCCAGCCCCTTCCCGGTGAGGCCATGACCCTTTCGGCGCTGGTGCGGGACGATGTGGACCTGCGGCGGGCTCGGACGAGCCTCGTCTTCGGATCCGGGACCGAGGAGGTCCTGGTTACCACCGTCCCGGCCGACACCCTGGGGACTCCCTTTTCCGGTTCTCCCCGGTCCACGGCCACGGCGCGCTGGACGCTTCCGGGCCTGGTGGGAGTCCAGAAGACCCACGGTTCGGATGGCGCCCCCTCAGGCCCCCTTCTTCCCCTGCGGCGCCTTGAGGTGGAGGTGGAGGACGCCGCCGGCCTCACGGGCATGGCTTCCCGGGAGACGCGGAGACGGACCGGCACCCCCGAGCCCCGGACGTTCGGTCCCGACGCCCGGGGGACTGAAGGCGGGGTGACGCGTTGGACGCTGACCACGGACGGGGAGTCCCGGGTCTGTGCACCACCGGATCCGGCCCGACCGGGTCCCATGGACGATTGCCCGGAGGGGTTGCGTACCCTGAGGCTGGTGGCCACCGCGACAGGCACGGAGAGCGGGTTTGCGCCCGGGTTTGCCCAGGTCGTCTTCTTCGCCGAAGTGCAGGGCCGGCTGTTCTGGCTCGGTCGGGTGGACGGGTCCGGGAGCGTCGCCGCCGAAGACCCGTCCACCCGACGCTGGAATCTGGAGTGGACCCCGGAAGCCGGGTTTCCCGCCGGCGAACTCGTTCGGCTTCGGGCCCTGGCCCTGGACGGCTCCGGTTCAGGCCTCCTTACGGCTCCGCTGGACGACGTCTCGGTTGAGGCGGCCCGTGCTCCCACCGCCCCATCTGCGGGGCCCTAGCCCTTAGGCTCACAACCGAAACCAGGGCTCAGCACCCCGGTGGTGCTGCCGCCGTGGCGAGCCCCCGCTCCACATCCACCAGCGGGGCGCTGTAGTCGCCCGAGAAGCAGGCGTCACAGAATGGACCGTAGGCGTCCACCGCTTCCAGCATTCCCTCCAGGCTCAGATATCCCATGCTGTCGACGCCCAGGATCTCGGCGATCTCCGGGACGCTGTGGGACGAGCCGATGAGTTCCTCCCGGGACGGCATATCGATGCCATAGAAGCAGGGGAAGCGCACCGGCGGGCTGGCGATCCGGAAGTGGACCTCCCGCGCACCGGCGTGGCGGAGAAACTTCACCAGCGATGTGGAGGTGGTGCCGCGGACCAGCGAATCGTCCACCACCACCACACGACGGTCCTCCACCACCTCCCGAACGGGGTTGTACTTGATCCGGGCCCCGAAATCCCGATCGGCCTGGGACGGCTTGATGAAGGTCCGGCCCACGTAGTGATTCCGGAGAAGCCCCAGTTCGTAGGGGATCCCGCTTTCCTCGGCGTAGCCCAGCGCCGAGGAGTTGGCCGAGTCCGGGACCGCGAATACGCAGTCGGCGTCGGCCGGGTGCTCCCGGGCCAACTGGCGTCCGAAGGCCCGCCGGGCGCGGTCCACGCTGGCGCCCCAGATCCGCGAATCGGGCCGCGCGAAGTACACGAGTTCGAAGACACACGGGGCCGGCTTGGGGGCCGGAGGGAGGCGCCGGAGCTGCTGGATATCCGACCCCTTCAGCTTCAGCACCTCGCCCGGCTCGATGTCCCGGATGAATTCAGCGTCGATGATGTCCAGGGCACAGGTCTCCGAGGCCACCACATACCCCTTCCCCTTGCGTCCCAGCACCAGGGGGCGGTAGCCCCGGGGATCCACCGCCGCAAAGAGGGTTTCACCCACGGAGATGACCAGGGAGAAGGCTCCTTCCAGGTGGGTGAGGGCGTCGTCGATCTGGGCCTCCACCGTTTCGTGGCGGGAGCGGGCGATGAGGTGGACGATGACCTCGGAGTCGGAGGTGGTCTGGAAGAGGGCTCCCTCTTCCACCAACCGGTTCCGGAGTTCCTGGGCGTTGGTCAGATTGCCGTTGTGGGCGATGGAGAGATCGCCCTGGGCGTACCGTACTACGATGGGCTGGGCGTTCTGCGAGCGACTTCCACCGGCTGTGGAGTAGCGCACGTGGCCCACCCCCGTTGCGCCCTTCATGGAGTTGAGGTCGTCGGCTGAGAAGACATCGGCCACCAGCCCGAGCCCCTTCCGAACCCGTGCCGTGCCGTCCGGAGTGATGGCGCAGATCCCCGCCGACTCCTGCCCCCGGTGCTGAAGGGCGTACAACCCCAGGAAGACGAGCTCGGCAGCCTGCTCCACCCCGGTGACGGCGAAGACGCCGCACTCCTCCCGGGGGAGGGCCTCAAGCGTGGAGCTGAGCACGTCCGTGGCGCCTTGGGCGGCGTGCGGATCTCCGCCTGGGGACGTGGCGGCTGACCCCGCCCCTCCCAGTACGGGAAGGGGGCGGGTGGCGCGTCCGTTGCGGAATCCGGCCTGGACTTCATGCATCAATCTGGCTCCTGGCGTCGTCGGACCGATCTTCCCGGTCCATGTAGCTGGGAATGGCGTGGTAGTAGCGATGGTGGACCTGGTCCACGGGCACATTGATGAGGCCGCGGGGCGCATCGATGCGGAAGGCACCGCCCTCGGTTCCCACCGTTCCGAGGACCCGGGCGGGTACGCCGTGGTTCCGGCACATCCCCAGGACCTCATTCTCGTCTTCCGGTCGCACCGAGATCACGATCCGGCCGGTGGTTTCCCCGAAGAGGAGGGCAACGGGGGCGATGCGCTCGTGGAGCTTGACCCGGAGGCCCCGGGCGGGACCGTCTCCTCCCACGGCGCTCTGGGCCAGTGCGCAGGCGAGCCCGCCTTCCGAGCAGTCGTGGGCCGAGCGGAGAAGTCCAGTCTCGGCCAGCGCCAGGACTCCGTGCTGCAGGCGCCGCTCGGCCACCAGATCCACCACCGGCGGGTAGCCGGCCACCGTGCCGTCATGGAAGTGGTACAGGAACTCCGAGGCGCCGATCTCTTCCCGGTTTTCGCCCAGCAGGACGATCACGTCGCCTTCCTGCTGGAAGGTAGAACCCACGACCCGATCCACGTCGTCGATGATTCCCACCATTCCAATGACCGGGGTCGGGTACACGGCCCGACCGTCGGTTTCGTTGTAGAGCGAGACGTTCCCACCGGTGACCGGGGTCTCGAAGAGCTTGCAAGCCTCGGCCATCCCCAGCACGGCCTCCCGCATCTGATGGTAGATGTGGGGCTTGAGCGGATTACCGAAGTTGAGGTTGTTGGTGACCGCAGTGGGTAGTGCTCCAGTGCACACAAGGTTCCGCGCCGCCTCGGCTACTGCGGCACGAGCGCCCTCGCGCGGATCCAGATAGCAGAAGCGCCCGTTGCAGTCGGTGGTGGCCGCCACCCCGCGCCGGGTATTTCCGATGCGGACGACCCCGGCGTCACCGCCGGGCCGGATTACGGTGGAGGTTCGCACGGTGGTGTCGAACTGGTCGTGGATCCACCGCCGCGAACCCACGTTGGGTGACCCCAACAGGTCCAGGAAGTGGTTGCTCAGATCTCCCTCCGGCTCCAACACCGAGGTCAGATCCATCTCCCGGAGCGCCTGTACCTCGACCCCCTCGATCCCCTCCCGCTCGTAGGTGGGACAGCCGTCGGTGAGGGGGAGGGCCGGGATGTTGGCCACCAGCCGTCCCCCTTCCTCGATCCGGAAGTAGCCGTCATCGGTCACCTCGCCCACCGACTCGGCCTCCAGCTCCCACTTCTCCAGGATACGGCGGACCTCCTCTTCCTGGCCCCTGCGGGCCACCACCAGCATGCGCTCCTGGGACTCGGAGAGGAGGATCTCATAGGGGGTCATCCCCTCTTCGCGTACCGGCACCCGGGCCGTGTCCAGAACGACGCCACTCCCGGCCCGGCCCGCCATCTCCGACGCCGAAGAGGTGAGTCCGGCAGCGCCCATGTCCTGGATCCCCACGATGTGGCCGCTGCGGATCAACTCCAGCGATGCCTCCAGGAGAAGCTTCTCCGTGAAGGGGTCTCCCACCTGGACCTGGGGACGGCTCGACTCGTCGGCGTCCTCCGAGAGTTCCTCCGACGCGAAGGTGGCTCCGTGGATTCCGTCGCGACCGGTTCGGGCGCCTACCGCCATGAGGGTGTTCCCAACCCCGGAGGCCTCTCCTTTGATGAGCTCCTCGCGCTTCATGAGCCCCAGGGCCATGGCATTCACCAGGGGGTTTCCGTCGTAGGCCCGGTCGAACTGGACCTCGCCCCCGAT
>PWZC01000295.1 GCA_003567615.1 Gemmatimonadota bacterium
CATCGCCGGGGTCTTCGCCGCCGCCATGTCGTCGTTGTCGTCGTCCATCAACTCCCTGGCCTCGGCGTCGGCCTACGACTTCTGGGCCCCCCTCGCCGACGCCCAGGGCGACGAATTCCGCCCCTTCCGCGCCGGTCGGGTCTTCACCCTGATCTGGGCCATTCTCCTCATGGGCGCCGCCATCCTCTACATCCCCATGAGCGAGGGCGCCACCGCCGTGGAGGTGGCCCTCACCATCGCCTCCCTGGTGTACGGCGGGCTCCTGGGAGCCTTCCTCCTGGCTCTGCGGCCGCGGCGTCCGGGCCAGGGCGCCCTGGTGACGGCTATGGCCGCGGGAATCGCGGTGGTCACCACGATCTGGATCTTCGTCCCCCACCTGGTGGGGTGGCCCTGGTTCGTGCCCATCGGCACCCTGGTGACCTTCGGGCTGGGCACTGGCCTCACGCGGAAGGGGGCCCCGTGACCGCTTGGGAGAAGGAAGGCGCGGCATCCGTCTCCGTCCGGGTAGTGGGTGGGGACGGCGGCGGCACTCGACTCCGCCTCGCTCTGGCCGATGGAGCCGGACGCATCCTGGCCCGCCGCACCGGTCCGCCGGGTCTGGTGGAGGCGGGGAAGGAAGACCGGGCCGCCACCCGCGTGGTGGGTGAGCTCCAGGCGCTGGCCTCCCAGTCCGGGACCGCTCTGCCCGTAGATGCCCTCTGCGTCGGACTCGCCGGTGTGGGGCGGCCGGAGCGGGCGCGGCTGGTGCAAACGGCGCTGGTGGCCGCCGGTGTGGCGGGCCGGGTGCAGGTGGTCACCGACGCCGCCGTGGCGCTCCGCCATGCCTTCGGTTCCCGGTCGGGCATCCTCCTCATCGCCGGGACGGGCTCAGTGGCCCTGGCTCGCGATTCCAGCGGCGCCGTGCGCCGGGTGGGGGGGTGGGGATCCCTCCTGGGTGACGACGGGAGTGGGTACGGATTGGGGCTGGGGGGGCTCCGGGCCGCGCTCCGTGGGTGGGAGGGGCGCGGACCCGGCACAGCGCTCTCCCACGAGCTCTCCCAGGCGCTGGGCGTTCCCAGTCCCGCCGGGTTCCTGTCGTGGACGGAAGAGGCGGGGAAGGGGATGGTGGCGGCGCTGGCTCCCCTGGTGGTCCGTATGGCCCAGGAGGGGGATGAGGTGGCCAGGGGTCTGGTAGAGGGGGCGGTGGCGGCGCTGGTGGCCCACGTGGAGGCCTTGATGCCTGATCCCGACCCCGGCAGGGCCGGTCAGGGATCCGGCGCCACCAGGCACAGGCCCCCGGTGGCGCTGGCGGGCGGGCTCCTCTCAACGGGAGGCCCGCTCCGGGATGCGATCCTGGCCATCCTGGCCACCCGGGGATTCCCGGTTCGGGAGGGGCCGGTGGATGCGGCTCGTGGAGCTGTGGATCTGGCGCTCGAGAGTTTGCCAAACTGACAGCGGATGGTTCGGAATGGCAGTGGAGCAATCGTCCAACTCCCTATGGGAAGACGGATTGGCAGATTTCCGGTGGGTGTGGTCAGGCACGGGCCATGCACCACATGGGAAGCACGAAGCGAGGCCGCGGAGCCAGCGGATCAGAGCCGCCGATTCCACGGCCCCAATCCAGAATCAGGGCCGCCCGGTCCAGCCGGAGCGGCCACCCATCGAATGAGACAGGAGGAATCGACCATGGCCATCATGCGCTATCGCAACCGGAGCTGGCCTTCTCCCTGGCAGGAGCTGGAAGAGATGTCGAATCGCCTCAGCCGGGCGTTCGGCGAAGCGTCTCCCCTGGCCCAGGACGGGCACGACTGGATCCCCGCCGTGAATGTGGAAGAGACCAAGGAAGAGCTGGTCCTGACGGCGGAGCTTCCGGGAATGAGCCAGGACGACGTGGAGATCGAATTGGAGAACAACGTCCTCACCGTACGCGGGTCCAAGGAGCACACCCGGGAAGAGTCCGAGGATCGGCGCTATCACCTCTGGGAGCGGCGGTGGGGCAGCTTCCAGCGCTCCTTCCCCCTCCCTCGCTCGGTGAGCCCCGAGCGCATCGCCGCCAACTTCGAGAATGGGATCCTCACGGTGCACATGCCCAAGGTGGCCGAAGCCCGTAGCCGCCGGATCGAGATCCAGCCCGGCGGGCAGCACCCTCATGAGGTGGGCTCAGGCGAAGCCACCGACGATTGAGGCTGTCCGGGCCACCCACCGGGATCGGCACCGACACCCTTGGAGCCGGCCCGGCGTTCCCTGACCCGGTCCCGTGCACTCCGCCCCGCCGACGTTCCTCATCGGGAAGTCGGCGGGGCGGTCAACCATCCCGCAACAGGTCGCCCAGAGCGCCCATCAACTCCGGGGAGTTGGCGGCCAGGACACTTCCCCGGACCAGTGGGTCCAGGGCGGAGCCATCGATGCGGGCCCATACCCCTCCCGCTTCGTGGAGGATGGCCAGCCCGCCGGCGATGTCCCATGGGCTCAGCTCCAACTCCCAGAATGCGTCCAGCGCCCCCTGCGCCAGCGTACAGAGGTCCAGCGCCGCCGATCCGCAGCGGCGGATGCCGGAGCTGGCGGGGAGCACGGCCGCCAGTTGCCGCTGGAAGGTGGGAAGGGCATCCAGGAGCTTGAAGGGAAACCCGGTTCCCACCAGGGCATGGCGCAGGTCCCGGGTCGGGGAGACCCGGATCCGGGAGCCGTTGCGGTGTGCCCCTTCGCCCTGCGCCGCCCACCACCGCTCGCCGGTGACCGGCGCCACCACGGCACCCACCACAGGGTGCCCTCCGTCCACCAGCCCCACCGAGGCACAGTAGGCCGGATGCCCGTGGAGGAAGTTGGTGGTCCCGTCCAGCGGGTCCACCACCCAGACGGGGCCGTCACCGTCGCCCTCCACATGACCGTCGGGGTCGTCCCCCTCCTCTGCCAGGATGCGGTGGTGGGGAAAGTCCGCTCGGATTCGCGTCAGCGCCGCCGCTTGCGCTTCCAGGTCCACCCGACTCACGAAGTCCGACGCCGCGGTCTTCTCGGTGGCCTGGTCGCTTCGGACCCGCCCGGCCCCCCCTCGATGGACCTCTGCGGCCGCTTCCGCCGCCGCCAGCGCCGTGCCGATCAATTCGCGCATTGCATCCCTCTTCAACAGGGTGAAGGCCAGGGCTAAGTTAGCCCTTCTCCCCCGAGGCCCTGAAGCGTCCCCGGGGAGATCGGATGTGGACAGGTGGGCGGGGACCCGGAGGGCCCGGGTTCCCCTTCCCCCAATCTCGGAGAATGTGGGATGGCGGATGGCCAGGTGATGGCGGGAGCGGAGCGGAGTGGGGAGTCGGGTGTGTCGCCCCGGGTCTTCAGTGGAATGCAGCCCTCGGGGGAGGCTCACCTGGGGAACTACCTCGGAGCCCTCCGGCGCTGGGTCGAGCTGCAGGAGTCCCACGAGTGCTTCTTCTGCATCGTGGATCAGCACGCCATCACCGGGGACATTCCGGCCCACGAGCTGCCCGTCCGGATCCTGGATCTGGCCATCAGCTTCCTGGCGGTGGGGCTGGACCCGGAGCGGAGCGTGATCTTCGTCCAGTCCGACGTGCCGGAGCACACCGAGCTGGCCTGGCTCTTCAATGCGGTGACCCCGGTGGGCAGCCTGGAGCGCATGACCCAGTACAAGGACAAGACGGCGCGGATGGAATCCATCCCGGCGGGCCTCCTGAACTATCCCATCCTGCAGGCGGCGGACATCCTTTTGTACCGGGCCGGGGCGGTGCCGGTGGGCGAGGACCAGCTCCAGCACCTGGAGCTGACCCGGGAGATTGCGCGCCGCTGGAATGGTCGCTACGGCGACTTCTTCCCGGAACCCCTTGCCATTCCAGGTGTGGGTGGGCGGATCCTCGGCCTCGACGGCAAAGCCAAGATGAGCAAGTCGATGGGGAACACCATCCGCATCCTGGCCGAGCCCGACGAGATCTGGGAGCGGGTCCGCACCGCCGTCACCGATCCGCAGCGGGTGCGCCGCGACGACCCCGGGCGCCCCGAGGTCTGCAATGTATTCACCCTCCACCAGCACTTCACCGATCCGGAGCGCCTCGACGATATCGCCGACCAGTGCCGGGCCGGAACCCGGGGGTGCGTGGCGTGCAAGCGGATCCTGGCCGAGTCCATCGACGAGCACTTCCGGGAGGTGCGGGAGCGCGCCGCCGAGCTGAAGGCCGATCCTCGACGGGTCCGTGCCATCCTGGAAGCGGGAGCCGAGCGGGCCAGGAGTGAGGCGCGGGAGACGATCCGCCAGGTCCGGGACCGCATGGGGATGGACTGGAGGAGCGCGTGGGGGTGACGTCGCCTCTCAAGGTTCCCGTCGGTCCGGCCGACCACAGGGGAAGGGGGGAGCGGGCGGCTCTCGACTCCGTCGCGACCGCGCCCGGGGACCCGGGTGAAACGGTGTGCCCGCCCCCCCGCCTTCTTCTCACCCCCCCCACAGGGTCCCGGTCGGCACCCGTCGGTGCCGCCCCGGCGGCCCCTTCCCAGGTCCATCCATGACCGAGATCTTCCGGGCCGCCATCCAGCGCGGGGCCAGCGACATCCACCTGAAATCCGGGGACGTGGTTCGCGCCCGGATCCACGGGGAGTTGGTGCCCATGACGCAGCAGCGCCTGAGTCACGACCAGATCCGGGCGCTGGCCCTGAAGCTGATCCCCCGGGAAGCGGACCGGCAGCGTATCGACGACCTCACGGATCTGGACTGCTCCTGGGGAATGGCGGGGCTGGGGCGGTTCCGGGTGAACATCCTCCGGCAGCGCGGCTCCCTCATGATCGTCCTTCGGGTGATCCCCTTCGATGTTCCCACCTTCGAGGATCTGCGCCTTCCCACGGTACTGGAGACCATCTCGTCCAACGAGCGCGGGTTGGTGCTGGTCACCGGCATCACCGGATCGGGGAAGAGCTCCACCATGGCCGCCATGGTACAGTTCATCAACCAGAACTGGCCCCGGCACATCGTTACGCTGGAAAACCCCATCGAGTTTCTCCACCGCGACCAGAAGAGTTCCATCACCCAGCGGGACGTGGGCACGGACACCGCCGACTTCAACGAGGGGCTGCGAGCGGCGCTGCGACAGGACCCCGACGTGATCCTCATCGGTGAGATGCGGGATACCGAGACCATCGACATCGCCCTGAAGGCCGCCGAGACCGGACACCTTGTCATCTCGACGGTCCACACGCAGGATTCGATGCAGACCATGTCGCGACTCATCTCGTACTTCCAGCCCAGTCAGCAGGAGATGATCCGGATCCGGATGGCCGACACGCTGCAGGCCATCATCTCCCAGCGGCTCCTCCCCCGGCGGGATCGGAGCGGACGGGTGGTGGCGTGTGAGGTGATGGTGGTCACGGGGACCATGCGCGACTGCATTCGCGACCTGGAGCGGACCCATGAAATCCCGGATCTCATTGCCGAGGGCCGGGACCACTACGGATCCCAGACCTTCGATCAGCACCTGATGGAGCTGGTGCGCGAAGAGTTGGTCACCTTCGAGGTGGCTCGCGCCGCCGCTTCCAAACCCTCCGACTTCGAGTTGAATATGAAGTTCCTGGATACCTCCTCCACCACACCGGAGGCTTCGACGCGAAACCTGGACCGATCCGGCTTCGGTTCCCGTGGCTGAGGCGCGCGCGAAGGGCGCCGGC
>PWZC01000474.1 GCA_003567615.1 Gemmatimonadota bacterium
GGCATCGGTGAACATCTCTGCCTTCATCGACACCCTTCCGGGGGGTCGGGAAACCCGGCGCTTCTCCACCCCCGACGCCTCGGGCTCGACCTCGCAGGCAGCGGCCATCGTGGAGGCGCTGGAGGTGGGAGCCTCGGCGCTCCTCATGGATGAAGACACCTCGGCCACCAACTTCATGATTCGCGACCGGCGGATGCAGATCCTGGTTCCGCGGGAAGGCGAGCCCATCACCCCCTTCATCGATCGGGTTCGGGACCTCCACCGTGACCTGGGTGTCTCGTCGATCCTGGTGATGGGAGGAAGCGGAGACTATCTGGACGTGGCGGACACCGTCATCGCCATGCGCGACTACCGTGCCTCGGATGTGACGGAGCGAGCCCGAGGGGTGGCCCAGGAGCACCCCACCGGCCGTCACACGGAACTCCCGCAGCCCCTGAGCCAGGCGCTGGATGAGGCGCCGCGTCGCCCCACGCCGGATTCCGTCCGTCCGACCTCCCGGGGCGGACGGGTCAGGCTCAAGGTCCGGGGAGAAGACGGGATCCGCTTCGGAGACCAGGACATCGACCTGGGCGCCGTGGATCAGCTCGTCTCCTGGTCCCAGACCCGGGCGGTGAGTGAGGCCCTGCTCCTGGCATCCAGACGGGTGGTGGACGGACGCCGGACCCTTGCCCAGGTGGTGGACCAGGTCATGGCGATCCTGGAAGAGGAAGGGCTGGACGCCCTCGGGCACGGACATGACGGTGACCTCTCCCGGTTTCGACGTCATGAGTTCGCCGCCGCCCTGAACCGGCTGCGCTCCCTCCGGACCGGTTGACCGGAAGGATGGCGGCGGTGCAGCTTCCGTTCCCCGACACCGCCCCGCCGGCGACACCGCCACCGCGGCCGGCCGGCCGGCCCGACACGCAGCCCGGAGGACGTACCATGACCATCGTCCGAGCCCATTCCCAGATCCCGGAAGAACCGGTGACCGCCGGCTCCGGCACCCGGCGTCAGACCCTCACGGACCGTGGGTCCGGATCCGGCTTCCACATGCGCCGCTTCATCATGGAGCCGGGTGGAGGCATGCCGCGCCACACCAATCAGGTGGAGCACCAGCAGTATGTCCTTCGGGGCCGCGCCCGGATCGGTATCGGAGACGATACCTTCCAGGTTTCCGCCGGCGACGTGGTCCACATCCCAGGCGGGACGCCCCACTGGTACCGGTCGGAGGGCGACGAACCCTTCGAATTCCTCTGTGTGGTGCCTGACGACGAGGACCGGATCGAGCTCCTGGAGTGAGCTCCGGGAAGACCGGAATGTCGACCGCCCCCCGCCATCAACCCATGGGACCGGACCGGCCGGAGGCCCAGGCCCCCTTCCAGAATGGGAGCCTGACGCGCTTTGCCGGCCTGGCTGCGGCCGTGGCCGTGGTGGTCATCGGTCTCAAGCTTCTGGCGTGGCACCTCACCGGGTCCATCGGACTTCTTTCCGACGCGGTGGAGTCGCTGGCGAATCTCGCCGGGGCCCTCATGGCCTGGGCCATGCTCTGGTGGGCCTCCCGGCCTCCCGACGATGAACATGTGTTCGGACACAGCAAGGCCGAATACTTCTCCAGTGGATTCGAGGGCGCGCTGATCCTTGTGGCGGGGGTCGGGATCCTCTCGGCGTCGGTCCCCCGCCTCATCGCCCCCCAGCCGGTGGAGGCGGTGGCTGCCGGGATTGCCGTGGCCATCGTGGCGTCGGCGCTGAACGGCGGGGTGGCCTGGATCCTCCTGCGTGCCGGTCGAAGGCATGGCTCCATCACGCTGGAAGCCGGTGGACAGCATCTCCTGGCCGACCTCTGGACCTCCGCCGCCGTCATCCTGGGAGTGGGACTGGTGGGCATCACCGGGTGGAACCGCCTGGATGCCCTTCTGGCCATGGGCGTGGCCGTCCACATCCTGGTGACTGGGTGGCGCCTCCTGCGACGCTCCGCCACCGGACTCCTGGATGCCGCCCTCCCGGCGGCGGACCTCGGGACCATCGACCGAATTCTCGACGACTTCCGTCGGGACGGCATCGAGTTCCACGCCATCCGGACCCGGCGAGCCGGCCAGCGCAGCTTCGTCTCCCTTCACGTGCTCGTCCCGGGAGAGTGGACCGTGCAACGGGGACACGACCTGGCGGAGCTCATCGAGTGTCGACTCCGGGACGCCGTGCCCGGAAGCCATGTCCTCACGCACCTGGAGCCCCTGGAAGACCCGGTGTCCTTCGAGGATGCCCGGATCCCGCCCCTCCCGCCCCTCCCTCGGACACCGTGACGCCGTGACGCCCTCCGGTCCCCCCTCCCCACCGGTCCTCCTCCCCATCCCCCGGGGCCCTGGCCTGGTCGGGCCCCCGCACGATGCAAGGGCCCTGCTGCCGCCGGAGTCCCCGTCGGAGCCCATCACCGGCGGAGGGTGGACGGGGGTGGTGACCGCCGCCGAGGGAATCCGGGCGCTTTTCGGCGCCGGTGGAGCGGCGCTGACAGGCAGGGTGGTGGTGAGTGGTACCCAGGGCGAAGGACGGGGGATCGGTCCCCTGATCCTGGGCGTGGGGGGGTGGGAACGGCAGGTCGAGCTGCCTTGCGGTGAGGTATTTGTGGAACGGGGCGTCCTTCTGGATTCGGGACCGGCGCTGGCGGTGGAGTGGCGTCGGCCGGACGGCACGCCCCCCCCGGTGCTGGAGGTCACGGTGTTCCCGCCGGAAGACTCCGGCGTTTCCGCCCCTGCCTCCGAGCTACGGTCCCCCTGGCAAGAATTTCCGCTACAACACTCCCTGGGGGGCGAATCGGGTGTTCCCGGAATCCTCCTTCTCCCACCAGGCACGGACCCAACCCGAATTCCGCCCCGCGTGCTTCCGATCCAGGCCCGGGAGCGGGCCCGATATGGCCGGAGCCCCACCCCGGGCCTCCAGCTCCGGACCCGGCCGGGATGGACGGAGGAGGGTGGACCGGCCCAGGGTGGACTGGATGAGGCCGTCCTCATGCTGGACCGGGTGGCCACCGGGGTGGACGGGCAGCGACAACCCGCCCCCCCATTCCTCGTGGGGCTCCGGGACGGTGTGCCGGTGCAGGCCACGGGTTCAGCTCTGGCCGAACTGGGACTCGCCGCCCTCATGGCCGGCCGCCATCCGCTGGCGTGGAGCCTGTTCGAGACCCTGGCCCGAACCCCCGCGTCGTCGCCCATCCCTCTCCTTCACCTGGCCAACGAAGTGGCGGCGTGGACCGGCGATCTACCCCGGCTGGCAGCACTTCGCCCGGAGTTGGACGAGGCGGTGGAATGGCTGGTGCAGCAATGCGGAGGCCACGGGGCCCCGGACGGCTCAGGACCCACCGCACCCCTGCCCGCGGGATGGCCGGGTCCCCGCACTACCCTCCGACGACTGGCTCAGGGTGTGGAGCGGGCAGGGGGGGGGTGGCGGGCCTCCCTCCTCCACCAACTCCGGCGTCTGGAAGAGGCCGGGGCGGGCTCCCCTCCCGGAGCCCGCCGCGCCCTCCCGGTGCTGGGCGCCAAGCCGGAGGCGCCACCGTCCCCTGATACGGAGCCGCCACCGCAGGTGCCGAAACCCGCGTCCTTCGCCCCGGTCCTCGACCCGGGTCAGGGACCTCGTCGAGCCCTTCACGCCGCCCGTCTGGTGCGATCGTGGGTTGAAGGTGTGCTGGGTGCCACACCCGACGTGACCTACGGACGCCTCGAACTCTCTCCCGACCTGACGCCCGGGCCCGGACGCCTGGAGATCCGTCATCTGCGAACGGGCGACGCCTCCGTGGCCCTCGACTATCGTCTCGACGGTTCCACCTGTACGTTGCGTCTCTTTCAGGAAAGCGGGGGCCTTCCCCTGAACCTGGTCCTCCATCTTTCGGTGCCCCTGGAGCCCCCTCTGGTGGTGACGCTGGGCGACGAGACGGTGGACCTGCCCGGCGAGCCCGTGGAGGGTGGCGCCCGGGTGAGCCTGCAATTTCCCCTGGACCCGGAACGGAGAATCCTGATTGAGCGAGCGTGAGGCGCAGGAGAAGCTGAAAGGAAGGGGGCCGGGGGCGTCAAAGCCGGCATGGCGGGCCTGGGCTCCCTTCGTGCTCACGGGCCTGGCCATCGTCCTGGCCCTCTCCTTCTCCCCCGCCCTCACGGTCCCGGTGGCGGAGGGCGGGCATTACGGCTTTCTCTCGCTGCTTCCGGCCCTGACCACCCTGATCCTGGTCTTCTTCACCCGGGACGTGGTGAGTTCGCTCTTCCTGGGCATCCTGGTGGCGGGCTTCGTCCTGGCCGATCTGGCCCATGCGGAGCGCTTCCTCTCCGACGTCAACATCATCCAGCAGTTCCTGCTCCCCGCCATCGGCACCCAGTCCTTCGCCGTCATCCTCCTCGTCTATCTCTGGGCCCTGGGTGGACTCATCGGGATCTGGACCCGGACGGGAGGCGCCCGCCACTTTGCCGCCTGGGCAGCCAGCCGGATCGTGCGCGGCCCCCGGTCGGCCAAGGTCTTCGCCTGGCTCATGGGCATCACCTTCCACCAGGGCGGAACCATCTCCACCATCCTGGCGGGCACCACGGTGAAGTCGGTGACGGACCAGCAGAACGTCTCCCACGAGGAGCTCACCTACATCGTGGACTCCACCGCGTCGCCCATCGCCACGGTCATCCCCCTCAATGCCTGGCCGCTGTATGTGGCGGGCCTCCTGGTAGGCACCACGCCCCTGTTCATGACCGAGCAGGACGTGGTCACCTTCTTCTTCCGCTCGATCCCGTTGAACTTCTACGGGATCTTCGCCATCACGCTGACGCTCCTCTTTGCCCTGGAGGTTCTCCCCTGGGAAGGGAAGCGGATGAAGCGGGCCCGGAAACGAGCCCGGGAAACGGGTCAGCTCGATCGTCCTGGCTCTGAGCCCCTTTCGGCTCCGGAGCTCAGCCGACTCCGTATCCCGGAGGGGTACCGCACCGGCCTCGAGGACTTTGCCGTCCCGCTCCTGGTGCTGGTAGGCGTCGCCATGACCGGCGTCATCGGCCCCCTGATCCCGGCGCTCCGGCAAGGGGAGATCGAACTCTTCCTGGCGGGAATCTCGGTTCCCATCGCCGAGGCGTTCGGACTGGCCGTGCTCTCGGCCATGGGGCTGGCGATGGTGAAGGGGATGGACCTGAAAGAGGTGGTGGAGGGGTTCGTGGACGGCTGCAAGGGGGTCACCATCGGTGCCATCATCCTGGCGTTGGCCGTGACCCTTGGAACGGTGTCGTCGACCCTGGGGACCGCCAACTACATCGTCGAGATCGCTGCGGAGCCCTTCCGCGACCTGGCGGTGCTGATTCCGGCGGTGTTCATGCTGATCTGCATGGTGGTGGCCTTCTCCATCGGCTCATCCTGGGGGACCTACGCCGTGGTCTTCCCCCTGGCCATGCCCCTGGCCTACGCCATCAACCCCGACCCCTTCTACATGTCGCTGGCCTTCGGCGCCGTCCTGGGCGGGGCGGTCTTCGGAGACCAGTGCTCACCCATCTCCGATACTACGATCCTGTCGTCGCTGGCCTGCGGTTGCGATGTCATGGACCATGTTCTGACCCAGCTTCCCTTGGCGCTGGCTGCGGCCACCGTCGGCGCCGTCACCGCCACCGCCCTGGCCTTCATCGCGCTCTGAGGAA
>PWZC01000366.1 GCA_003567615.1 Gemmatimonadota bacterium
CATCTCTTCTCGACGCCCTGGACAGCCACCGGGGGTGGGATCCGGGCGCCCTCTCCCTGGCGCGGGGGATGTCGAGGCGACTGGGAGCCCCCCTTCGCTACTCCACCATCTCCCGACTTGTGGTGGAGCCGAACCGGAGCGAGTCGAGCCCCGAGCTCTTCTCCCGCTGGTCCCGGGAGCTTCTCCAGCGGGAGCGGCGAGCGCTGGTACGGCGGTATCACCGACGACATCGCCGGCGGGTCCGTCGAGCGGTGGAGGAGGCCGCCGCTTCCCTGCCCCTTCCGGATGCTGTGGTCCATGTGGGGGTGCACTCCTTCACCCCGGTCCTGGATGGGGAGGTGCGCCCCCTGGAGGTGGGGATCCTCCTGGACCCCGGGCAGGAAGCCGAACTTTGGTTGGCGCAGAGTTGGGCCCGGGGACTCGGTGGCCGGCGGCCGGGCCTGCGCATCCTCCTCAACGCCCCCTACGATGGACGCTCCGACGGACTGGTGACAACGCTCCGAAGCGAGTTCCGGACGGGGGTCCGGCCCGGGTGCGCCTACGTGGGGCTGGAACTGGAGGTCAGCCAGGGCCTGCTCCGTCCCCATGGACGCTTCCCCGAGACGCTGGTGGAGTCGCTGGCCGCCTCCCTGGCTTCGTCGCTGGCCACCTTCCCGGCTCCCCCGCGTTCGACCTAGTCCCTCCGGCTACCCTCTCTCCCCGCCTCTCCATCGTGGGGCTGTCATGCCTGGTGGTCCCAACAGCCGATGGCTCGGAGCGTGGCGAATCCGTGATCTTCATGATGACGGAGTGCCAACTCCATCCCATGTCATCCCAGGAGAACCATGCCAAGCGTGAAGAGCGGGACCACCCACAGCCACGAGCCCTTCCACCCGGCGAGCGCCCCCACCGCCCCGGCCCATCGGCGGCTGCGATGGGCGGCTTACCTCGGCGTCCTTCTGGCCCTGGGCATCACCTCCGCCTGTGCGTCCTGGGGGCAGAGGGAGACGGGCGCCGTCGTGGGCGGGGCAGCGGGCGGCGCGGTGGGCGCCGTCATCGGCAGCCAGAGCGGGTCGACGGCACGGGGAGCCATCATCGGGGCAGTGGTGGGAGGGTCCGCGGGAGCCATCATCGGCTACCAGATGGACCAGCAGGCGAAGGAGCTGGAAGCGGCGGTTCCCAACGCCGTCGTTGAGCGGGTTGGAGAGGGAATCCAGGTCACCTTCCCCTCAGGCCTCCTCTACGACTTCGATTCGTCGGCCATTCGCCCCGACGCGGCGGTACACCTCCGAACCCTGGCGGCCAGCCTGCAGGAGTATCCGGACACCGAGCTGCTCATCGTCGGCCACACCGACGCGACGGGGACCGATACATACAACTACGACCTCTCGGTGCGGCGGGCTGAGGCGGCCATGGCATTCCTTACGGGACAGAGGGTGGCAGCCCACCGCATCCATGTCTCGGGGCGAGGCGAATGGGAGCCCATCGCCACCAACGAGACCGAGGCAGGACGGCGGGCCAACCGACGGATCGAGGTAGCGATCTACTCGGGCCAGGGGGGAAGCACGACGCGGTGAGCTGTCCCCTCATCCCCGCTCCGGCCTCGGCCTGTTGAGTTGAGTCCTGTCCCACCCCCACCCTACATTCCGGGCCATGACGCCCCCGGACGATGGCTCCCGTCCCGAGGCCCTCCCCGGCCTCCACGAGCGGCTCCTCACGGAGGCGCTCGCGCAGGCGCTGGATGAGGCCGGGGTGGGAGAGGAGGCCCGGCATCTGGCCGACCTTCCGGCGGAGGATCGCCCTGCGGCGGTGGCGGCCCACCTGGCCCGGACCTTCGCCTCCCTGATCCAGGACCTCCCTCGGACCAGGAGCAAGACGTGGCCGGACGCGCTCCGGCGCCTTGCCGAGGCGCTGGCCCAGGCGGGTTCGCCCTTCGACCACCTCCCGACCCTGCTCCCCCGCCTCCCCCTCGAGCAGCTCCGGGAGATCCGCACCCCCGGCCTTGCCACCGTCCAGGCCAGGGAGAGTCCACGCCCCGACCTCCCCCTGGCCTTCTCGGCCCTCCTGAACGGCTCGACCCATGCGCCGAGCCTGGTGAGCCAGCTCGAGAAGGAGCTTCATTCGGCGGACCGGGTGGACTGGCTCGTTTCCTTCATCAAGTGGAGCGGGATCCTGCCCCTCCGCGACGCCCTCCGCCGCTTCACCGACTCGGCCCCGGCGGGGCGTGGCGGGCAGGGGGATGAGCCCGTCTTCCGCATCGCCACCACCTCGTACCTGGGTGCCACCGACGCCCGGGCCGTGGAGTTCCTGGCCCAGCTTCCCCGCACCGAACTCCGGGTCTCGTACGACACCCACCGGACACGTCTCCACGCCAAGGCCTTCCTCTTCCACCGGGGAACCGGATTCGGGAGCGCCTACGTGGGCTCGGCCAACGTCTCCCGGGTGGCGCTGGACCAGGGTCTCGAGTGGACGGCCAAGATCTCCCAGTACGAGCTCCCGCACCTCTGGCGGCAGATCCGGGCGGCCTTCGAGACCCACTGGGTCGACGCTGACTTCACGCCCCTCACCCGGGAAGAGGTGCAGGGTGGTCTGGAACGCTTCCGGGCCGCGCTGGCGGTGGAGCGCCGGCGCTGGGGCGGCGCCGGATCCGGGCGGGCGGGGGCTGGCTCCGGGTTGGCGGGGGCCGGCTCCGGGTTGGCGGGGGCCGGCTCCCCTTCTCCGGACACGGCGGGGGAGGAGGGGAGTGACGCCGCCCACGCCGGCTCGCTCATCACCCTGGATCTTCGCCCCTTCACCTTCCAGGAGGAGATCCTGGAGGCCATTCAGGCCGAGCGGGAAGGGGGTGTGCGGCGCCACCTCATCATCGCCGCGACGGGCACCGGGAAGACCATGGTGGCGGCCTTCGACTATCGCCGGCTTGTGGAAGGGGCGGATGGGGCACGCCCTTCCTTCCTCTTCCTGGCACACCGGGAAGAGATCCTGCGGCAGGCCCGGGAGAAGTTCCGCCACGTCCTCCGGGACCCGGCCTTCGGCGGGCTCCTGGTGGGAGGGGAGCGCCCGGAGCAGGACCGACACCTCTTCGCCAGCGTCCAGAGTTGGCGGAGCCGGGGGCTCGACGACCTTCCTCCCGGCCACTTCGACTACGTGGTCCTGGATGAGGCGCACCACGCCGGCGCCGAGACCTACCAGCGGATCCTGGCCCACCTCCGGCCCCGCCTCTGCCTGCTGGGGCTCACCGCCACGCCCGAGCGGACGGACGGGTACGACATCCGCCAGGATTTTCGCTCGTCGGGTGCCGACCAGCGCTTTGGGTCTCCGGGTGCGGCGGAGGGTGGCGCGGGGAGCATGGGGGATGGCGCTCGGTGCGGCTTCACCCACGAACTTCGACTCCCCGACGCGGTGGAGCGGGGGCTCCTGGTGCCCTTCCACTACTACGGGCTCGGCGATCACCCCGATGTGGACCTGAGCGGGGTGAAGTGGGAGCGGGGCGGCTACCGCCTCTCCGCATTGAACGAGGTGTTGGGGGCCAACGAGGCCCGGGCGGGGTGGGTGCGCCGCCAGTTCCTGGAGCATGCGGCGGATCCGGGCCGGGTGCGGGGGCTCGGCTTCTGCGTGAGCCAGGAGCACGCCCGGTTCATGGCCCGGCGCTTCACCGAGTGGGGGATTCCGTCCGTGGCCCTCACCGCCGAGAGCCCCACCGGAGAACGGCGCAGTGCCCGGTCACGCCTGGTACAGCGGGAGATCTGCTTCATCTTCACCGTGGATCTCTACAACGAGGGGGTGGACATCCCGGAGGTGGACACGGTGCTCCTGCTGCGCCCCACCGAGAGCCTCACCGTCTACCTGCAGCAGCTCGGGCGCGGGCTGCGCACCCACCCGGGCAAGAGCCATCTCACCGTCCTGGACTTCGTGGCGCCGCAGCACCGGAACTTCCGCTTCGCCGACCGCTTCCGTGCCCTGGTCCGCGAGCCCACCCGGCGCATGGACCGGCAGGTGGAAGAAGGGTTCCCCTGGCTCCCCACCGGGTGCCTCATCCGTCTGGATGAACGGGCGGCCGAGGCGGTGCTGGCCAACATCCGGGAGACGGTGGGGGCGCGGCGCGACGTGGTGGTGACGCGGCTCCGACAGCTCCGGCTGGAAGCTGGAGACCAACCGGGGCTCCGGCGGATGCTGGACTGGCTCCACTACGACGACCCCGATGACCTCCTCCGCCACGGGCTGCCCCACCGACTCATGGAGGCGGCGGGGGCGCCGCCGGTGTCCCGGACGAAAACGCTCCCGGTAGGTCCTGCGGGAACAACCCCAGGGCCTCCTGGAGCCGCCCCTGATCTGACCCGCTTCGAAACCGGGCTGGCCCGGGGCCTGCGGACCCTGGCCCGGTCCCAGGACAAGGATCTGCTCGGTGCGTTGCTGGGGGTTGGGGGTGGCGACGGGGCCGAGGGCCGCCCTTCCCCTTCCTCCGGGCCGCTTCGCGACGAACTCCTGGCCCTGGCCCACAGCCTCCTGTGGGGGGCGAAGCGCCCGGGCGACAAGACGCTGGAGGCGTGCCTGGCCTTCATCCAGGCGCACCCCGGGCTGGCGGGAGATCTCCGGGAGGTGGCGGCCCTCCGCCTGGGCGCCCTTCCTCCCACCCCGCCCGTCCGGTTCCCGGAGCGTACCGGACCCCTCCGACTTCACGCGTCCTACACACGGGAGCAGGTGCTCCTGGCGCTGGGGGCGGCGGCCTTTGAGACGCCGCGGCGGCACCGGGAGGGAGTGGAGCACGTACCGGACCGGAAGGTGGATGCCTTCTTCGTGACGATCCGGAAGTCGGCGGAGCGGTTCAGTCCCACTACCATGTACGAGGACTACGCCCTCTCCGAGCGGCGCTTCCACTGGCAGAGCCAGTCCACCACCCATGAGCGGACCGACACGGGCTGGCGCTACATCCACCACGCCCGCCTGGGCTACACCCCCATGCTCTTCGTTCGGGAAGGGAGCAAGGACGATGGGGGCCTCACCCTTCCCTTCTCCTTCCTGGGGCCGCTTCGCTACCTGACCCACGAGGGCGGGCGCCCCATGAGCATCACCTGGGAGCTGGAGCACCCGATCCCGGCCCGAATCCTCCGCTGGAGCCGGCAGGCGGCGTAGCGGGAATCGTGACGGCCCGCGCCCGGTACCCCCGTGCCCTCGGCGTCGCACAGGAAGCCTCGACCATGGCACCTCGCACCCAATGCACCCCCTTCCTCCGATGGGCGCTTCCGCGGATCGGTATGCGGTGGGCCGGGTTTCGGAAGGTCCGCGGGCAGGTGTGCAAGCGGATCGGCCGGCGGATCCGGGAGCTGGGCTTCGGGGGGTTCGACGCCTATCGCCGGTATCTGGAGGAGCACCCCGAGGAGTGGGCGGTGCTGGACGGGCTCTGCCGGGTGACCATTACCCGGTTCCATCGGGACCGGGGGGTCTTCGAACTCCTGCGCCGGGCGGTGCTGCCGGCGTTGGCGGAGCGGGAGGGGGAGGCCGGGGGGGATCTGGAGGCGATTCGGAATATGGAGGATTCCAGCTGTGAGCCGGTTCTCCTCCGGGTGTGGTCCGCCGGATGCGCGTCCGGCGAGGAGCCCTACACCCTGGCGCTGGCGGAGCAGCTGGACCCAGCGCTGG
>PWZC01000359.1 GCA_003567615.1 Gemmatimonadota bacterium
ACCTCCGTCATGGAGTTGGGGCGGGTGCCCGAGCACCTCATCATCGTGGGTGGGGGATTCATCGGTCTGGAGTTCGCACAGATGTTCCGGCGTTTCGGCGCCCAGGTCACCATTCTGGAGCGATCCCCCCGCCTGGCCTCCAGCGAGGATCCGGAGGTTTCGGAAGGACTGGAGCAGATCCTGCGAGACGAAGGGGTCCACGTCCTTTGCGGTACCCGGGTTCTGTCGGTGGAGGCCGGAGCGAGCGGATCCCCGGTCCGTGTGCGTCGGACCCCGGTAGGTTCGGACGGCGGGGAAGATCTGGCGGAAGAACGGGAGGAAGAGCAGGTGACGGAGGGCAGTCACCTGATGGTGGCGGCGGGCCGCGTGCCCAACACGGATGACCTGGGTCTGGATCGGGCCGGGATCCGGACCGACGAGCGGGGCTTCATCGCCGTGAACGAGCGGCTGGAAACCGGGGTGGACGGGGTGTGGGCGCTGGGGGACGTGGCTGGTTCTCCGCCCTTCACTCACTTCGCCTACGATGACTACAGGGTCGTGCGGAATCAGTTGATGGGGTCGGCCGATGCCGATACCTCAGACCGGATTCCCACCTACACCGTCTTCACCGACCCCCAACTCGGGCGCGTCGGCATGACCGAGGGGGAAGCGCGGGAAGCCGGGTACGACGTTCGCGTGGCGTCGCTCCCCATGAGCAAGGTGGCCCGCGCCATTGAAACGGGAGAGACCCGGGGATTCATGAAGGCGGTGGTGGACGGAGCGGATGGCCGGATCCTGGGTGCCTCCATCCTGGGCATCGAGGGGGGAGAGATCGCGGCCATCCTGCAGGTGGCCATGATGGGGGGGGTGCCCTATACGGCCCTTCGGGACGCGCCCATCTCGCACCCCACCCTGGCCGAGTCCCTGAACAATCTCTTCGCGGCGCTGGACTGAGGGGCTCCACCGCGCCGCCGGCGGTCCGCCAGGGGCAGTCGTCCGGCCAGGGACCATTCAACCGTCCACCGCGTCCAGCACGTCGTAGGACGCAGAGGAAAGGGCTCCGGCGCCGGGCACCACCTGGCGTCGGTGGGAGTCGAGCTGACCCAGGTGGTAGCCGAGATGGATGGCCAGGTGGATCAGGAAATCGCCGGTGCGGAGCCGGCGCCCCCGCTGGAGCTCCGGAAAGGGTGCGGCCAGCACCTCGGGTCCAAGGTCACCCAGGACCCGGGAAACGGTGCGGACGGCGGCGCTCACCTCGCCCCCCACCTCAGCGCGGGTAAGCCCTCGCACCGTGAGCTCCCGATCCCGGTCCCGCAGGTACCCGGTCCCACCCAGGACGGCTCCCACGTAGTGATCGAGGTTGCCCGCCACATGGACGGCCAGCGTCCCACCCGGGTTGGGTCGGCCCGGGAGTTCGGTCCAGAGAAGCCGGTCGTTGGGGTAGGCCGCCACCTGCCGGCCGGCCATTTCCAGGTCCCGAACCAGGAGTCGCCTCAGGGCATCGGGGGTCATGGGACGCCGGCCTCCTTCCGCCGGTCCGGTACGGCCTCCGGCGTCTGCTGACTCTGCTGTTTCGCCAGCCACAGCCCCAGGACGCCCCAAGCCGCCGCCAGGGGGATCACTGTGAGGGTCAGGGCGGCAATTCCCCCGCCCAGCTTCCCCAGGAGCCCTTCTGTCCAGGCTCCCACCACATCGCCCGTCCGGTAGACCAGGGTGTCCACCACCGCCTTGGACTTGTACTTGTCCTCGCGCCCCACCACGGTGAAGAGGGTTTCCCGGGCCGGTCGGGTGATTCCCCGCTGAACCGCGCGGTAGGATGCTTCCAGCAGGATGAGGGCAGCGAAGGTTCCGGAAATGGCGAGGCCGATGAAGCCCAGCGTCACGGTGACGGGAAGGAGGACCAGCGCCACTCCCACGCCCAGACGCCGCATGATCTGGCCGGTGACGGAGAGCTGGAGCGCCAGGGTTGCCACCTGGGTCCAGAAGTCGATCTGGGCGAAGAATCCGGTGCGCTGGTCCATCTCGTCCGTCATCTGCGCCACCACCTGCAGCCGGGTGAAGTAGATGAAGGTGGCCATGATGGCCATGATGAGGACGAAGCCGCAGATCCCCAGGAGGTAGGGCGACTTGACCACGGCGCGGAACCCCTCCCAGGCACTCCCCCCGATGACCTCTTCCTCCCGGACCACCGGCGGGGCCTCGGGATCGGCCGGATCCACCTCCGAGAGGCTCTCGGGCTGGAGGTGGGCCACCAGGGCCGCCATCCCCACCGCCAGGGCGAGGAAACCCACGGCGATGAGGATGAGGTTGGCGGTTCCCACCACCTCCACGTAGGTCCACGCCAGCCAGGGCCCGAAGATGGCGCCGGCGGTGCCGCCCACCGCCACGATCCCGAACAGGCGCTTGGACTGCTCCAGGGAGAACCGGTCCACCATGAGTGCCCAGAACACCATGGTGCTGAAGAGATTGAAGACGCTGAACCAGACGTAGAAGACCCGCCCGGAGACCTCTCCGGCCGCCTCCGGGGCGAACTGCAGGAGTGCCCAGAAGACCAGCAGGCTGCATCCGAAGAAGAGATAGGTGGCGGCGATGAAGTGGATGCGGCGAAGGCGGGCCACCAGGAACCCGAAGACCGGATTCACCGCCAACGTGACCACTGCCGTCCCGATGAAGAGGATCCGGACCGTGTCCAGCCCGCTCTGCATCCCCAGCGCCTCCCGCGCCGGGCGGATCACCATGAGCGCCGACAGGACGCAGAAGAAGAAGGCCATGGAGGCCAGGAGCGCCGGGATCTCATCCCGACGCACATTGGTGAACCGTTCGATGGCGGCGGTCACTGGATCCCTGGCTTCAGGCGGTGGGGAGCGAGTCGACCAACTCCACCATCCGACGGCGCGTGGCGGCGTCGGGGAGCTCACCATAGGCCGCGCCCATGTTGTCGGCCATGTTGGCCGGCCGACTGGTGGACGGGGTGATGGCGGTCACCGCCGGGTGCGCGGCCACGAACTTCAGGAAGAACTGAGCCCAGGTATGGGCACCGAACTCTGCGGCCCACTCGGGAACGTCCCGCCCGGCGACGCGGCTCCAGAGGCGCGTTCGGCCGAAGGGAGCGTAGATCAGGACGCCGATTCCCCGATCCTGGGCCAGGGGGAGTATGACGTCCTCGGCGAAGCGGTTGTCCACGGCGTAGTCGGTACCGATGAAGTCCAGCTCCTCCGTCCGCATGAGCTCGATGAGATCGTCGTACTGCCGCTCGAAGGTGGTGGTCATACCCAGGTAGCGGATGCGGCCCTCCTGCTTGTACTCCCGGAGGATGCCGAGCTGCACCGGCGGGTCACCCATGTTGTGGACCTGGATCAGGTCGATGACAGGCTTTCCGATGAGCTCGAAGGAGGTCTCCACCTGGGCGCGGGCGGCGGCCGGATCGGCGGGCCCCTGGCGTGCCACATTCAGCTTGGTGGCCCAGAAGAGCTGGTCCTGAATGCCCAGCGCCTGGGCCACGGAACCGGCCACCTCTTCGGAGGCACCATAACTGGGCGCCGTATCGAAGACCGTCCCGCCTCCGTCCACCATGGCGCCCAGGACGGCGCGGATGGCCTCTCGGTCCTCCTCCCGGGCGATCTGGGCGAAGGTGGCCGAGCTTCCGAGCCCGACGATGGGGAGACGCTCGCCCGTGCCGGGGATGGCCCGGGTGATGAGTTCCCGACGTCCGGGACCGATCCCGTCCAGGGCCCGAAGGATCCCGGGGTTGAACCCGAGGAGGGCGCCCGCCCCCAGGGTGCGCCCCAGCCATTCCCGCCGCGTCCACATTGCCATTCGTCCACTCCTCCGTTGAACCGCGTTGTCGTGACCCCGCCGCCAAAGGTAGTTCGCCAGGGATGTCGCCATGGATTGATGCTATGGGATGACGCCCGAGATCGCTATAGCGTTAAAGGGATCGGGGGGATCCTTGAACCTGGCGGGGGTCGGGTCTACCTTCTCGCCCCGAGACCCGCTCCCCCTCATCCCAGGACTTCCGTGTTCCAACACAAGACCCTCGCCTTCATCGGGGCCGGGATCATGGGTGAGGCCATGATCCGTGGGCTTCTGGATCGGGATCAGGTGGAGCCCGAGCAGATCATCGCCGCCGATCCCTGGGCCCCTCGTCGAGCCGAGGTCGCCGATCGCTACGGGATCCGGACAACCGAGGACAACCGGGAGGCTGCCGAGGCGGGTCAGGTGGTCATCCTCTCCATCAAGCCCCAGTCGGCGCTGCGGGTTCTCCCGGAGATCCGGGGGCACCTCCACTCCGACGATCTGCTCATCTCCATCATGGCGGGGATCTCCATCGAACGCCTCGGGGATGGGGCAGCCCATGCCGCCGTGGTCCGGGCCATGCCGAACACCCCGGCCCAGATCGGACAGGGAATCTCGGTATGGACCGCCACGCCCCAGGTTTCCGACTCGCAGCGGGAGGCGGCTCAGGCGATTCTGGCGGCCCTGGGCGATGAGATCTTCATGGGGGATGAGCGCTATCTGGACATGGCCACCGCGCTCAGCGGATCGGGTCCGGGGTACGTTTTCCTCTTCGTGGAGGCCCTGATCGACGCCGGGGTGCACATGGGGTTTCCCCGCCGCGTCTCCGAGCAGTTGGTGGTCCAGACCCTGCGCGGTTCGCTGGAGTACGCCGCCGGCTCGGAGCTGCATGTGGCCGAGTTGCGCAATCAGGTGACCTCTCCCGGTGGCACCACCGCCGCCGCCCTCTACCACATGGAGAAGGGAGGGCTGCGCACCGTCATCAGCCGGGGGATCTGGTCCGCCTACCAGCGGTCGCTGGAGTTGGGCCGGGAGGCCGACTGAGGGGAGTCCCCGTCTTTACACGGACCCCGGCCTTTTCTATCTCTTCGACCGGGTCGCCGGTCCCGGACCGTCCAGCTCTCCCTTCACCCTCCCTCCGCCGGATCCTTCCCATGAGTCTTCGCGTCCGCTTCGCTCCGTCTCCCACCGGATACCTTCACGTGGGCGGCGCCCGCACGGCTCTGTTCAACTGGCTCCTGGCCCGCCGCGAGGGGGGACGCTTCCTCCTGCGCATCGAGGACACGGACCGGAACCGGTCGTCCCAGGAGATGGTGGACGCCATCCTCCAGGGGATGCAGTGGCTGGGACTGGACTGGGACGAGGGTCCCTTCTTCCAGGGGGAAGGGGTGGATCGTCACCGCGCCGACGCGCTCCGCCTACTGCAAGAGGGGCAGGCGTTTCGCGACTTCACCTCCCCGGAGGAGCTGGCGCGGATCCGGGAGGAGGACCCGGACGCCGCCATCCGCTACCCGCGTCGGCAGGCCGAGGCGATGGCACGGGGCGAGGCCGAGGAGCGGGCGGCGGCGGGGGAGCCCCACGCCATCCGCTTCCTCCTTCCCGACGACCGTGTGGTGGCGTTCGACGACCGGGTCCACGGCCGGACCCGCTTCTCGGCCGACGCCATCGAGGACCTGGTGATCCTTCGGGCCGACGGGAGCCCCACCTACAACCTGGCGGTGGTCTCGGACGACGCCTTCATGAAGATCACCCTGGTGATGCGGGGCGATGACCACCTCTCCAACACCCCCAAGCAGATCCTCCTCTAC
>PWZC01000017.1 GCA_003567615.1 Gemmatimonadota bacterium
CTGCCACATCGGATCCCGGGAGATCGCTGGCGGTCCTATGCCACCGGTCGGCTCAGCCGAAGAGACGCGCCGGCACGAAGGCACCTGACGCAACCAGGCTCCGGATCGCTTCCAGATCCGGAGCCACCGGTCGGTCATCTCCCAGAGCGGGAACCTTCTCACGGATCAGGTCCCGGGCCCGGGCCAACGGAGGGCTGGGCCTGAGAGGTCTCCGGTATTCCAGCGCCTGCGCCGCAGCGAGGAGCTCCCCTGCCACCGCCACCTCCAGGATCGCCACACTCCGCCTGGCCTTGCGGGCGGACCAGAGTCCCATGGACACATGATCTTCCTGCCCTGCACTGGTGGGAACCGAGTCCACCGACGCAGGGGTGGCCAATCCCCGTACCTCCGACAGGAGGTCGGCCACCGTCACCTGCAGGATCATGTACCCGGAATTGAGTCCGGGCTCCGGAGCGAGAAACGCCGGAAGGTTGGACAGATCCGGGTTCAGTAGCCGCTCGATTCGACGCTCGCTCACCGATACCAGATCGGTCACGGCCAGGCAGAGGAGGTCCAGTGCCTGCGACACGATCTGGGCGTGAAAATTTCCGGCACTGATGACCGCCCCCTCTTCCGGGAATACCAGGGGGTTGTCCGTCACCGCGTTCACCTCGGTCTCCAGTATGGTCCGGGTGTAGGCCAGTGCATTGCGGGCAGCCCCGTGGATCTGGGGCATGCACCGAAGCGAGTAGGCGTCCTGGACCCTTGGATCCCCATGGCGATGGGATTCGCGTATCTCCGACCCGGAGAGGAGCGACCACAGGATGTCGGCGCTTCGAAGCTGGCCCGGGTGCGGGCGCAGGGCGTGGACCGAGGCATGGAACGCATCGGGCGTGCCTCTCAGGGCCTCCAGTGTCATGGCACCGGCCACCTCGAGCTGATCCAGCGCCCGTTCAGCTCGAAGGAGGGCCAGGACTCCCAGCCCGGTGGTGACCTGCGTCCCGTTGATGAGGGCGAGCCCCTCCTTGGCTTCCAGCTCCAGAGGCTCCAACGCCACCTCGGCCAACACCTCCATGGCCGGCCGGTGACGTGGACCACCGCCGGCATCCAGGATCCACCCCTCGCCGATGAGGGGAAGGGCCAGATGGGCCAGGGGCGCCAGGTCCCCTGAGGCCCCCACCGAGCCCGTTTCCGGGACCACCGGGTGGATCCCCCGGTTCAGATGGTCCAGAAGTCGCTCCACGACTACCGGGCGACACCCCGAATGGCCTGCAGCCAGAGCATTGGCCCGCAGAAGGAGGAGAGTTCGAACCTCAGCTTCGGCGAGGGGGGCTCCAATGCCTGCGGCATGGCTTCGGAGGAGATTGATCTGGAGCTGTCGGCGTCCGTCGCTGGAGATGGGGACCTCGGCCATTCGACCGAACCCTGTGGTGACCCCGTAGACCGGGGCTCCCTCCCGCACCAGCTTCTTCACGGCGCTGCGAGCTCGGGCCACCCGCTCCCGGGCCGCCGGATCGAGCCCCACGGCGGTTCCGTTGCGAGCCACATCCTCCAGGTCCTCCAACGTCAGTGTCTGGCCATCCACCACGATCATTGGATCCCTCGCAAGGTCGGAGACAGGATCAGGTCGTCATCGTCGATCAGAGATTCAGCTATTCTGTCGTTAACCATTGGGTCGCCAGGCGTCCACTCCCAGTTCGATCCCGGCCGTCGCTGGACCACGGGCTACCTTGCCCTGCCCGGCAGGCGATTCGAGATTCGCAGGGTCCGCAGCGACGCTCATGTCGCCTGTAGCATCCCGTTGCATCGCGTTTTGGATCCCCATGCCCAGATCTCTACGTCGTCTCGTCCCGACCGGTTCGACCCGTTGTCCCGTCGGACTCGGGATTCTCCTTCCCATTGCATTTCTACTCCTGGTTCCGCCGACGCCTGAGCCCCTGTCGGGACAGAATGCCCAGATGCAGCGGGCCGCCGCCGATCGGACACTTCCCCAGGATGAGGCACTCTGGATCCGGTATCCGGCCATCTCGCCGGATGGAAGCACGATTGTCTTCACCTGGCAAGGGGATCTCTGGAGGGTGCAGGCAACCGGAGGTGAAGCCCGTCGTCTGACCAGTCACCCGGGACACGACCACCGAGCGGTGTGGAGCCCGGACGGCCGGCACCTGGCCTTCGCCAGTGATCGATTCGGCAATTTCCAGGTGTACATCATGCCTGCCGAGGGAGGGGAGCCGCGAAGGATCACCTTCCACTCAGTGGACGAGCGGCCCTTCGCCTTCACGCCCGACGGGAGCCATGTGGTCTTCGGCTCCGGTCAGCTCCCGCATGAAGACGACCGGCAGTTCCCCACGGCTGCCCTTCCCCAGCTTTATCAGGTTCCGGTGGAGGGTGGACGGGTGAGCCGGCTGTTGACCCTCCCCGCTGAGGATGTGGCCTTCAGTGAGGACGGCCGCACCATGGTCTACCACGATGTGAAGGGTGGGGAGAACGAGTGGCGGAAGTACCAGAACTCTTCCATCACGCGGGACCTCTGGGTGTGGGATCGGGACGGGGACACGCACCGACAGTTGACCAGCCAGGGACCGGAAGACCGGAGCCCGGTCCTCATCCCCGGAAACGATCACGTTTACTACCTGAGCGAGTCGTCGGGCTCCTTCAACGTGCACCGGATCCCACTGGCGGGCGGGGCCTCCGAGCAGGTGACCCGCTTCCGGGGAGCCCCGGTCCGGTTCCTGTCGGCGGCCGGAGACGGAACCCTCGCCTTCGGGCAGGACGGCCTCCTCTATACCCTGGCCCCCGGGGTGTCGGAGCCTGTCCGGGTCCCGGTCCGGATTGCGTCGGACTGGCTGGCCAACGACGAACGGGTGATCCCCATCTCCGGCGGGATCGGCGAGTTCACCGTCTCGCCCACGGGCCGGGAAATAGCCTTCACCTTCCGCGGGGATGTCTTCGCCACCTCCATCGAGACCAACACCACCAAGCGGATCCCCTCCACTCCCGCCCGGGAGACCCAGATCCACTTCACCCCCGACAGCGCAGGGATCCTCTATGCGTCGGAGCGGGACGGCCGGTGGGGGATCTACGAGGCCAGGCGGGTGCGGGCCCAGGCGGAACCCACCTTCTTCGCCTCGACCCTCATCGAGGAGGTGCCGGTGGTGGTGAATGACCGCCAGAACTCCCAGCCTCTCCCCTCCCCGGACGGCTCGCGGCTGGCCTTTATCGAAGACTACCATACGCTCCGGGTACTGGACCGGGAGAGCGGAGACGTGGTCACGCTTCTCACCGAGGAGCACCTCTTCCTGGGCGGTCAGTTCGAATGGAGCCCTGACGGGAACTGGATCCTCTTCCGATGGGCGGTCCCCGGTCGCGCCACCGGCGATATCGGGGTGGTCCGAACCGACGGATCCGGCGAGATCGTCAACCTCACCCAGAGCGGTTTCAACGATACCGACGCCCAGTGGATCCTGGGCGGGAGGGGGATGATCTGGCGGAGCAATCGGGAAGGGCTCCGTTCGCTCCGGGCCAGCGGCGCCACCGAGTCCGACGTCTTCGCCATGTTCTTCACCCAGGAGGCGTGGGACGAATTTCGGCTGTCCAAGGAGGAGATGCAGCTCCGGCGGGAGGCGATGGGCATCCCCGCCGATTCCGCCAGGAGCGTTCCCACCGGGAGCCTGGGTGAAGGGGAAGACGAGCTGGAGCTGGACTTCCAGGGCGCCCGGGATCGCCGGGCACGGCTCACCATCCATTCCTCTTCCCTGGGAAGCTTCCTGATCAGTGAAGATGGGGAGACGCTCTACTACCTGGCCCGCTTCGAGCGGGGACTGAACCTCTGGTCCACCGATCTTCGTACCCAGGAGACCCGCCAGGTCCTGACCCTCAACGCCGGCTCGGCCCGGATCGAGTGGAATGCGGCCCGGGATCGGATCATCCTGGTGGCCAATGGCGCGGCCTCGGTGGTAAACCCATCCGGGTGGAGCCGCACCAATATCCCGGTGCAGGGCGAGATGGTGGTGAGCGCACAGGCCGAGCGGGCCGCCATGTTCGACCAGATGTGGCGGCGGGTCCGGGACGTCTTCTACACGCGCAGTTTCCACGGCGCCGACTGGGAGGCCGTCCGGGAAATCTACGAGCCTTTCGTCCCCCATGTGGGGAACAACCACGAATTCGCCGAGCTTCTGAGTGAGGCGCTGGGCGAACTGAACGTCAGCCACTCCGGGGCCCGCTACAACCCGTCTTCGTCCACCGACGATGCTACGGCGTCCCTGGGCATCCTCTTCGCCCAGGACCCGGAGGCGATCCGGGAGCCGGGCATCCGCATCACGGAGATCCTGGCCGATGGTCCGTTGGATCGGGCTGGAGTGGATGTCTCCCCAGGGGCAGTCATCGAAGTCATCGACGGCGAAGAGGTTACGGCGGACGTGGATCCCGCCCGGCTCCTCAACCGCAAGGCGGGGAACAACGTGCTCCTGCGGGTGCGGGACTCCAACGGGGAGACCCGCGACGTAGTGGTGCAGCCCGTGACGCGAGGTCAGGAGAATCAGCTTCTCTACGACCGATGGGTCGAGCGCAACCGACAGGAGGTGGAGGAGCGGAGTGGAGGCCGTCTGGGCTACATCCATATCCGAGGCATGAACGATCCGGCGTACCGGACGACCTTCGAAGAGGTTCTGGGGCGGTTCTTCGACCGGGAAGGCCTGGTTGTGGACACCCGGTCCAACCGAGGGGGAGACCTGGTGGCCGACCTGGAGATGTTCTTCAGCGGACGCCACTTCTTCGAGTACACCACCGACGATCGAAGCTCCGGCTTCGAGCCCAACTTCCGATGGACCCGCCCCTCGGTAACCCTGGCGGATGAGGGGAACTACTCGGACGGACACTGCTTCGCGTGGGCCTACCAGGAGATGGGGATCGGTCCCCTCATCGGCATGCCCGTGCACGGCACCTGTACCTTCGGCGGTGGGCAGGGCCTTCTGGACGGCATCTCGTACGGGATCCCGGCCCGGGGCGTGAAGGACGCCCGGAGCGGCCGCTTCCTCGAGAACTGGCAGACCGAGCCCGACATCCTGGTGCCCAACGAGCGCGGCGTGGTGGACCGGGGTCGGGATCAGCAGCTCGAGCGGGCGGTGGACGAACTGCTGCGGCTGGTGGACGAGCGGTGAGGGGCTGAGGGTGAGTCGGCCACGACGTAAGGACACCGAGATTGAGGCCAAGCTGGCGATCCGCACAGGCGACGCCGGGGAGGCCATGCGGGCGCTTGAGTCCCTCCAGGAGATCGGGGGCTTCAGATTACGGCTTCTCCCCCCCCGCCGGATCCGGGACTCCTACCTTCAGCTCCCCGACGCT
This sequence comes from Gemmatimonadota bacterium, assembly GCA_003567615.1. Taxonomy (GTDB): domain Bacteria; phylum Gemmatimonadota; class Gemmatimonadetes; order Longimicrobiales; family Gaopeijiaceae; genus PWLA01. The sequence goes on from PWZC01000017.1 coordinate 5,323, forward strand.
CACGGCCAGGAGGGTCACCACGGGCCGCTGGCCCTCCGGCGCCGGACGGTCTCCGAGGAGAACGGTGACTCGCACATGGACGGTGACCTTGCCGGGGACGCGCGGGGCTCCGCCAACCTCCTCACCCTCAAGGGGTCACCCAGGCCTGAACCGGGCTCCGGGGATGCGACCGGCGTGACGCAGCGCCTCGAGATCGAGGTTCCCGACGACGAAGCCGGATGGCAGCGGGTGAAGCGGGCGCTGAGGAGCGCCGGGA
>PWZC01000461.1 GCA_003567615.1 Gemmatimonadota bacterium
ACATGGTAGGACGACTCGCCACGGATCCGTTCCACCCCTTCCACCGAAAGTGACCCTTCCCCGACCCGGAGGCGTCCCAGGCGGACCTGATACTCCAGTCGTTCACCGGGGCCGAAGGGCGCCGCCGCCGCCGAATTCTCGAGAGGACCGATCAGGCTCCCCTCCGTCGTCCGTGGGTTCTGCTGGGCCTCGGCCTTCCCGGGGTGTACAGCCCACCACAGGACCAGGAGGCCCGAGAGGAGGACCGGGCCCATGAGGCCGAGACCGCGACGAAGTGACAGGGAACTGGACATAGGATGGGGTGCGGGAAGTGTTGGACCTCGAACACCGGACGGGGCTGAACGGGTCGGGCAAGCGACGCCGGACACGGTTCGGATGGACAGCGGGCCCGCCTTCTGTCTGGGGACGGTCCCAGTGATATTACCAATTCGGAAGGGAAGCTGATCCTTCCACCCTTCCACGCCACTCTCGCGCAGAGGAGCACTTCATGCCGAACCCCTTGCTGATCAGGGCCCTGACACTGGCTGTGGCCATCTTCCTTCTTCCGACACCGGGGGCGGCGCAGAGTTCGCCTTCCGAGAATGGACCGGGCTGGCAAGCCAGCGTTCTCCTGGGCGGCACCTTTTCGTCGCTGCGGGATGTGGACGGCGCCGATAGCCGTTCCGGTTCCATGGCCGGAGTCTCCCTCGTCTTCCCCTTCCTGGGCCCTCTGCGTTGGCAGCCCGAGGCCCTCGTCACCAGCCGGGGCGGGGATCTGAACCGCGCGGACGGCATCGAGTTGAGCACCCTGGAGGTGCCCGTGATGCTGCGGCTGGACCTGGGACAGCGGGGCTTCCTCACTCCCCACATCTACGCCGGACCCTACCTGGCGATTCAGTTGGAATGCACGGTGGAGGACTCGTCCGTGGATTGCGGCGACCGTCCCGACATCGACACCAACACGGTGGACGTGGGCGGGATTGCCGGGAGTGGGGTCACGCTGCGAGGTGGCCCCCTGATCCTGACCGGGGGGCTCAGGTATGGATTCGGCGTCTCGACGCTGGCCGAGTTCGAAGTGGACGGGGTGGCTGAAGCCGCACGGCATGGAGGGTGGTCCCTCTACGTCGGTGCCGGGTTGGCCCTGGGAGGCCGCTGAGCCTGGCCACCAACCTGCCGTCACCCGTGGCTCGGTCATGCGGTGCCGGTCAGGCCCTGTCCGATCCCGGTCCTCTTCCACCATTTCCCTGCCGGTCGATGGCGACGTCGGCATCGCGTAGTTTTCGCCCTAGCTCCCGGGCCAGGTTCCGGTACAGCACCACGGCGATGTCCGGCCGTCGGTTGCGGATCTCCCGGAGGCGATTCCGGGTCAGCACGGCGGCCACTGAGGGGCGGGCGCCCACCACGGACGCGGTCCGGGTGGTCTCGGCCAGGAGCGCATTCTCTCCGACCACGTCGCCCGCTTCCACCTGTCCCACCACATTGCCGGTTCCCAGAAGGACGTCCGCTCGTCCCTCGATGAGGACCAGGAGCTCGTCCGCCTCCTCTCCGGCTCGGCAGAGATCCTCTCCCACGCCGTACTCCCGCACCGTCATGGCGCTGGCGAGTCGACGGGCCTGCTCGTCGTTCAATCCATCGAAGATCCCCAACTCGCCGATACTGGCCGCGATGCGCGGGAGTACCGCACGGGTCCGGAAGTTGCCCATGACCTCTTCGAAGATGGGGCGCATTTCGTGGATCAGGTGCCCCTCTCCGAGCGTGGGGGGCACGAGAAGACGGACCATCTTCACCACGTCCAGCCGTTCCACTTCGTGAAACACCATGGCGGGAATGTACGCCGCCGGCAGAAAGCCCACTTCCAGGAGTGTCCGCTGCAGGCGGGTTCCGTGCGCATTCACCTCCACCTCGATGTATTCGACCCCCAGGTCCCTCGCCCGCTCAAGGAGGGACGTGAAGAGGAAACGAACCGAGTCATCGGAGGCGGCAATAAGCTCGAACACCTGGATGTTGCGCTCCACATCGTCGTGGAGGAAGCCCAGGGCTCCGGCGATGGCGTCCCGGGGAGCCCCCGGCCGGCGAGCCACCAGGAACGACGCCTGACGGGCCGTGAGCTTGAAGAATCCGTAATGGAGCCTCATGGGCCCGAATACGTCCCGCTTCCGCACCCTCCCCCGGGAGATCCGAAGAAGGTCGGGCATCCGCTCGGAATCGAACGCCGAGAGCTCGAAGTCGTCGTCACACGGGTGGGGTGATGTGGACTCGTCCACGATCACGTCCGAGGCGAGCGCCACATTGTTCATGGCCAGGTGGGCCAGGGGCGCCACCGCCGGAACCACGCGCGGGTGGTTCCGACGGAGTTCAAGGGCGGGGCTGAAGTGCCGGGCGAAGGTGGCGATGCTCTCCCGGTTCGTGAAGCGATGCTTGAGGGGGAGGAAGCCCACCGGTGCACACCTGAGCTTCTGCGCGATCTGCTGGGTGAAGGGCTGAGCGGTCCGGTTGTCGATGATGGCCACGTGCAGGCGATCCTGCACCAGCTCCAGCCGGTACCTCATGAGTGCGGTACCCACCCCTCGCCCCCTGGCGTTGGGGTGCACCACCAACCGACCCAACTCACCCATGAGGTCCGAGTGGGCACCGATGTCCATGTCCACCGATCCGGTCCCCAAGACCCGCCCGGTGACCACATCCTCGGCCACGGCCACCACCATCCGCTCTCCATAGATGGACCGCTTCAGCCATTCCCGGTCATAGAAGTCCCGGTATGGATAGTCCTCGCCGTAGGCGATCCGGAACATCTCCCGGATGCTGTCGATGTCCTCCTCCCGAGCCTGCCGGGTCCGGATTTCCGTCATTGTCACCCCTCCAGGAACAGGATCCCTCCGGCCGTGGGATCGGATACCGCGTCTCCGATCCGATGATGGGCCCCCACATCGTTCCTCAGGATGGGACGTCGGGGTTCCTGGGGCAAATGGGGTGGATCCACCGAAGGATGCGATCAGCGGTTCAGGGACTTGGATGGTCTTCCGATACCGAATCCATCCAGCTTTCTTCTTCCCCAAAACGGCGTCAGGCCAGAGCGATCCATGCGAACCGAGAACTCCCCCCTCTCCGTAGAAGAATGGGATGCGGCCCCCCCTGTCAGGTCTTCCTCTCTGAGGCCTCGCGTCGGCCGCTTCCTTCCAGTTGCCGTGCTTGGCGCCCTCATGGTAGGGCTGGGCGCCTGTAGCGATATCACGGAACCGGAAGATGCCGAGCCGGAACTCCAGAATGTGATCCCCACCGTCCAGGTGGCGGGCGGAACCGTCGCCCTTCGGCCGGGGGCACCGGACGGGGACCCGTCCGCCCCGGTGGCGACCCTTCAGAGTCCGGGTTCTTCCATCATTCCGGGAGGCGGTTACCGCTATGTGGTCGGGTCGGCCACGCCGTTCTCCGAACTCTACCTCACCGTCGTCGGCGAGGCCGGCTACTACCTGGTGTCCCTGGGGTCACCCACCACCGAGGCCGAGGTGATCCTCACCGTGGACGAACTCCTGGAGGAGTTCGGGTACACCTTCAACTTCGCCGTGGGCACGGGAGGTGGTGCCGGCGCGGCCGTCGGGCATACGGTGGAGGTGCTGTCGGTGGGGACCGGGGACATCCAGGTCAGCGTCTCCTGGGATGCGGCCAGCGACGTGGACCTCCATGTGGTGGATCCCTCCGGAGAGGAGATCTACTTCGCCAACCGGAGGTCGGCGTCCGGGGGCGAACTGGACCTGGACTCCAATGCCGGGTGTGGCGGGCAGGATGTCCGGAATGAGAACATCACCTGGGCCGACGGAACCGCGCCGCGCGGCCAGTATACGATCCGGGTCAATTACTGGTCGGCCTGTAGCGTGGATCGGACGAACTACGTGGTGACGGTCCGGGTTCGGGGGCAGGCGACCCGAACCTTCACCGGTACCTTCACCGGCTCGGGAAGTGGCGGGGGTCTCGGGTCCGGGGACGTGATCACCACCTTTACCTACTAGCGGACGGCGAAGCCACCTCCATCGGGACTGAACCAAACGCCCCGGGGCTCCGGCACAAGGCCGGAGCCCCGGGAGCTCAGATCCTTCGGGGTCGGTTCACGGTACCCACCGCGCTCGCCAGTACCAGAAGGGCACCCAGGATCGCGCCCATTGCCAGAATGGGATGGTCTTCCCACCGATTGATGGCCACCCCCGCCAGAGCCCAGCCCACCGCTCCTCCCAGCCAGGGGTTCCCCAGTCGGAGGGTGGCCAGGACTCCCGCCACCGCACCCACTCCTACCATGATCCCGGCCCAAACGGCGTGGGGGATGCCGAATCCTTCCCACTGCCACGCCACGAGGAGCGCCGTGACGTTGGCGATGAGCGCCACCGAGATCCATCCCAGGTAGACGCCGAAGGCAAAGCGCGCCGACTCCGGAACAGGTCCCCGCAGTCGCTCCGGGGCCCACCCGCCGCCCAGCCGTGCGTTCAGCCCGACGAGGGTGACGAGAAGCCCCGCCATGACCACAGTGGACACCTCCACCTGCCGGTAGTGCCATGAGAAGAGCCACCCCGCGTTGAGCACCGAGGTCAGGGCAAACCCGGGAGCCAGCATTCGTCCCACATCGCGTCGCCCGGGGAGAAACTGCACCACAGCCCAGACCATGAGCCCGAGGTAGATCACGCCCCAGATGGAGAAGGTGGCCCCGGCGGGGACGAACAGATTGGGATACTCGGCGGCGAGTTCTCCTGTGGTTCTTCCGCCCAGGGGAAGGCTGTTGGCGAGACCATTGACCACAAGGGCGGCCAGCAGGAGGACGGCAGCGACGATGCGCATGTCAGTCAGATCCGTCAGCGCTTGCCGGCCTTCTTCCCGCCGCCGTGCCGTCCGCTATTTCCCGCCCCGTTGCGCTGGATGAGGAGGGACACCAGAAGGCCCAGGACGAACCCACCGACGCTGGTGAGGAAGAGGAGGATGACGACCGGCGTCTCCGTGGTCATCCAGAGAAAGCGCGCCTCCACCACGGCGGTGTTCTGGGCCACCGCCGTCACCAGCGCGAAGCTGAGAACGAGGATGAGCACCGTCTTGACTGTTTTCATGATCCGTAGGCCTCCGGTCTGGAGAGGGGGAGTCCGAAGCGGCAATCCGAAGCGGGGCAGGCTCGGAGCCTCGTGCGCGCCCGACTCCTCCCGCGCCCGGCCGTCTCGTGCCGCGCCCGGCCGTCTCGTGCGCGCCCGGAAAAACTAACGGGATCTCCTGCGTCGGGGTCAAACACGGCCCTGGGGGGAACGACGGTGGCGACACCAAAAAGGGCACGGGCGGCGCCGGCTCGGTGGGTAGAGGGCTCGCTGGGTGCAGGGCCCGGCGGCTCCAGAGGCCGGCCGGTCCATGGACTGGCGTGGGGCATGGGGAGGTGGCAGGATGTCGGCGTCTGCTTCGAGCCCATCCTCCACCGTCAGGGAGGCCCAGATGTTTCTCCGATTCCGCCCCGGGTCAACGAGTCCCTCCGTCCATCCCCTCCTTCACGGGGTGCTCCTGCTGACCGTTGCCTTGATGGCAGCCCTCACTTCGGCCGAGCCCGCCCAGGCCCGGCAGAGCGCG
>PWZC01000049.1 GCA_003567615.1 Gemmatimonadota bacterium
CTGGCCGCCGCCCTCGCCGACCCCGCCCGTCCCAGCCGGAGCCTCGAGGGGGTCCATCCGGAGCTGATCCAGCGCATGGAACGGGTGGTGGAACGGATGTGGTCGGAGCACGGCCACCGCGTGGAGCTGGTGGAGGGCTACCGCACCCAGGCCCGTCAGGATCTTCTCTATGCCCAGGGTCGGTCACGCGGAGGGGAGGTGGTGACCTGGACCCGGAATTCGGCCCACAGCCGGGGCCATGCGGTGGATGTGAAGGTCAACGGTGGCTGGACCGACACCGAGGCGTTCAAGCGGCTCCAGGTCATTGCCAACGAGGAGGGACTCCGGACACTGGGGATGCGGGATGCCGGGCACATGGAACTCCCCCGGGCCGTGGCCGCGGCCCACCCGTTCACCCCGGACATCCCACCGGCGGCGGCAACCATGGCCGAGGGTCCGGCGACCGATCCCCGGGGCAACGGTGCCGGCGATGGTCGGACCCTGGCCTCCCGGACTCCCCTGCCCCACCCGGCGGCCGTGGGCTCGTCCCTCAATGGGGGCGGGGTCGGACCCGAGGAGCTGAACCGGCCCTGGGAGCGAGCCAATGGAGACCGTGGGCTGGAGCGGGCGGGCGAACGCATGGCCGAACGAGCGGCGGAGCGGGTCGCCGAGCGGGCAGCGCCGCCGGCCCGCCCGGCCCAGGGCGCGGGGTGGGCCCCCAACGGCGTCGCCCGCGTCGCCTCGGTGGCCCGGGTCGCCCAGGTGGCCCGGGTGGGTGGAGGGGTCCCCACGGACCCGGGCCGCTTCGCCCAGGCCACGGCCGGCGCCTCGGTAAATGGATCGGGCTCCGCAGCCACGGGCCAGTCCGCCTCCAACACCGGGGCGGCGGGCGCATCGTCACCCCCCATCCCCCCGGCGCCCCCACCCCCCGAGGTCCACGCCCCGGTCATGCCGGCGGCGCTGGACGGGGCCACCGTGCGCATGGAGGGAGAGGTGCGGGCCGGTGCCGGGGGGGCATTCCCGGATCGGAATCCCGATGGAGACTCGGGCACCCGGGGCCAGGGAAGCTCGGGATCGTCCACGGGGGACCGGAACGGATCCCGGAGCACGGAAGCCCGCAGTCGTGACGTCCAGGCGCAAGCCCGCCTCGACGGGGAGCCGTCCGCGCTCCGCACCGAGGGTGCCACCACCGAGAGCGAACGCGTGGCCTCGGAGCGCGCCCGAACCGGAGGCGCCGAGCGCTTCGAACTCCCGCACCTCTCCACTGCCGAGACGGCGGAGGCCCGCGTCGCCCGGGTGGGCGGCGCCGGTGGGGTCGGCGGTCCCGAAGGTCCCAGCACCGCGCAGCGGGTGGAACAGATCCGCGCCCTCCAGGACTCGGCTCGGCCCCCCGGTCAACTCCGGGTGGATCTGACCAATGTGGACGGCCACGGCACCGACCTGCGCCTGGGGATGCAGGGACGCGGAGTGTCGGCGCAGATCGATGTGGCCGACGCGGTCCGGGCACGCTTCCTCCAGGCGCGCATCAGCGAACTCCGGAGCGCGCTGGAGAAGCGGGGCCTCGAGCCCGAGGCCCTCATGGCCCGACTGAGCACCGCCGGCACCGACCAGGGACCTGTACGGGAGGCCACCCGATCCGAATCGGGGCACCTCCACAACAGCGAAGAGCGGGACCAGAGGGGCGAGGACGACTCCCCCTCCGATGGGAACCAGCATTTTTCCGAGAATCCGGCCAGGAGGAACGATGATCAGTGAGATCGGCGGCAGCTTCATGGGCAACGGCGCCGCCCCGGCTCCATCCAATCCCGGGGGGGAAATGGGAAAGGAGGAGTTCCTGCAGCTCCTTGTGGCCCAGCTCCGGAACCAGGACCCCATCAATCCGCTCCAGGCCGAGGAGTTCGCGGCTCAGCTCGCCCAGTTCGCCCAGGTGGAGCAGCTCGTCAACCTGAACGAGCTGGGGATCGAGGGTCTGGCGGCCTCGCAGAGACTCGCCGAGGCGCAGCACCGGGCCACAGCGCTGGAGTCCATCGGCCGGGAAGTCTTCGCCGAGGGGAACGGGCTGGTGATCCCGGAGGAGGGCGAGGGGGAGATCAGCTTCGCCGTGGCCCCCCCAGGTGGCCCCGCGCTCCTCCGGATCTTCAGCCCCGGTGGCGCCGAGGTGGCCCAGATGGAGATGGGCTTCATGCCAGGTGGGCGACAGGACATTCGGATCGACGACCTGGTCGCCGACCTGGAGCCGGGCAACTACCGCTTCGAAGTGGAGGTGGTTGAAGGCGACGGCAGCGAAGTGGAGGTCACGACCTTTACGAGGGCCCGAGTGGAGGGCGTGCGGTTCAGCTCCACGGGCCCGGTCCTGGTGGCAGCCGGGATCGAGATCCCCCTGGGCTCGGTCATCGAGCTCCGGGACATCATCCTCCCGCAGGCGGATGCAGGGGAGGACGCCGACACGGACGACGGTGAATCCGACACCATTCACGAGACTTCGGACGGCTAGTCCGATCCGCGCACAACCAAAGGAGAATCAGCCATGATGCGCTCGATCTTCTCCGGGGTCTCCGGGCTCCGGAATCACCAGACCCGGATGGACGTCATCGGGAACAACATCGCCAACGTGAACACGGTGGGCTTCAAGTCCAGCCGCGTCACCTTCAAGGAGGGCTTCGCCCAGATCCTCCAGGGTGCCAGCCGGCCCCCGGGCGACACGGCGGAGGTGAGCGGGGGCACGAACCCGGTGCAGGTGGGGCTGGGAATGAACATCGGCTCCATCGACCTCCTCTTCACCCAGGGCTCCCTGGAATCCACCGGGGTGAACACCGACCTGGCCATCCAGGGTGAGTCCTTCTTCATCGTGGCCGAGGGGGCGCAACGCTTCTACACCCGGGCCGGGAACTTCCAGCTCGACGCTGACGGCCGGATGGTGGCGGCCACCAACGGGGCCGTGGTGCAGGGTCGCCTCACCGACGACACCGGTGAGCTCACCGATGAGATCCAGGACATCATCCTCCCGTTCGGACAGAAGTCCCCGGCTCGGGCCACCAGCCAGATCACCTTCTCCGGGAACCTGAACGCCGAGGCTCCGGAAGGAGCGACCAGGGACACGACCATCACCGTCTACGACCGGATGGGGGTGGCTCACGATGTGCGATTCCGGTTCGAACGGCAGGCGGCCGATCGGACCTGGGAGTTCCAGGTCACCCTCCCGGGCTCGGAGGGCTTCGATCCCGATGCCGCCCCGTTGACCACCGGGACCATCGTCTTTGACAACGAGGGACGACTGGAAAGCTTCACTCCAGAGCAATTCACCTTCACCCCGGACTCCGGCGCCGACGACGTGGAGATCGACCTCAACTTCGGTACCATCGGCGGCCTCCGCGGCATCACCCAGTTCGCCGGACCCTCCACCGCCGTGGTGCGAGAGCAGGACGGCTACATGCAGGGCGACCTGGAGCGGTTCTCCATCGACACCACGGGAACCATCTTCGGCGCCTTCACCAACGGTGTGACCCTCATGCTGGGTCAGGTGGCCATGGCCGACTTCAACAATCCGGCCGGTCTCATCCGGGTCGGGGACAACCAGTACGCCGTCTCCCCGAACTCGGGGCAGGCCGTCATCGGCTTCGCCGGCGAGGGGAGCCAGTCCACCATCACGGCCGGGGCGCTGGAAATGTCCAACGTGGACCTGGCCCAGGAATTCACGAACCTCATCACCACCCAGCGGGGCTTCCAGTCCAACGCCCGGGTCATCAGTACCTCCGACGAGATGCTCCAGGAGGTGGTGACGCTGAAGCGCTGATGATCCCGCTCTCCTGCACCGGAGATTCGCGGCGGGGGCGTCGCCCTGACGTCCCCGCCGCTCCCGGACGAACCGCCCCCTACCGACCCGGACGAACCGCCCGCCCCCCACCCGGCTGATCCTTCCGGTGCGGGAATCCCGCCCGCGCCCACCCCGCCGCGCCACCCTCCGCCGCACCCCCTACAAGTCGTTACCCAAAAACAGCTTACAAACCAAGAGGCTGGGCCGTCCCCCCTGGTACGAACCGTGCTTTAAGCCCGGGCGATCGGCGGAACTGCCCAGGCCGGATGTTCCGGTACAGCCCCGCCCCTCCCTCCGTCACCCTGGACTCCGAGTCGCGATCCATGCCGGAAGAGACAGCGGAACAGAACGGCGATGCCCCCGAGGGCGCCAAGAAGAAGGGCGCCGGCCTCATCACCGTCCTCCTGGCGGCGGTCATCGCCGGCGGTGGCGCCGGCGCCGGGACGGCCTGGTTCGTCGCCCCCATGAGTGTGGACGGCATGGCACCACGCGCCGCGGAGGAAGGGGAGGAATCAGAGAACCTTCTCCAGAACGTGGACTGGGAGCTCTACACCGTGGACAACCTGGTCCTGAACCCCGCCGGCACCCGGGGCCGTCGCTTCCTGGTGGCCAGCGTGGCCATCGAGGTGGATCGGCGCCGCACCCTTCCGCTCCTGGAGAACTCGGAGGTGCAGGTCCGGGACGGAATGATCCGGGCCCTCAGCTCGCAGGGAGTGGACGAGTTGGCCGATCCGGCTCGCCGGCCGGAGATGGAGGACATGCTCAGGCGGGGGGTGAGCGACATCACCGATGGGGCCCCCGTGGGCCGTGTCTACTTCTCCCGCTTCGTCCTCCAGTAGGGCCATGTCCAGCTCCGACTCCCTCTCCCAGAGCGACATCGACGCCCTCTTCAGCGGGGACGGAGGTGCCGAGGAGCCGGAAGTCCAGGATATGGGCCCCGAAGCCCAGGTCTACGACTTCCACCGCCCCTCCCGCATCTCCAAGGAGCGCCTGAGTTCGCTCAAGGCCATCTACGGTCTGGTCACCAAGGGCCTTGAGGGCTGGTTCGCCGGGCGGATCCGGGAGCAGATCTCCATTGAACTGGAGTCGCTGGAGCCTCTCACCTTCGGCGAGTTCCTCCTGGCGCTGCCCTCGCCATGCTCCTCGTACCTGCTGGGGCTGGGAGGCGAGGGGATGGGCACGGCAGTGGTGGAGATGGGGCAGGACTTCTCGTTCTTCGTGGTGGACCGGTTCCAGAGCGGTCAGGGCGAGGTGGAGGTCCCGGATCGTTCACTCACGCTGGTGGAGCGGGCCCTGGTGCAGTTGGTGGTGGATCGTCTCTCGCACCAGCTCAAGGACGCGTGGCGGGACCACATGGGCCTCGACCCACGGGTCGTCGGCTTCGAATCCGTCCCCGAGATGATCCAGATCGCGAACCCGGAAGACCCGGTCCTGGTGGCCCACATCAAGGTCTGGGCCGGGGACCTGTCTTCGCTCCTCCTCATCTGCCTCCCCTTCCCCCTCATCGAGAAGTTCTTCTCGGATGGGGCGGGTCGGCGCATGACGCTGGCTCGGGGCTCAACCGAGGAGCGGGCCCAGGAAGAGGCATGGATGGCCCAGCACATCGCCAAGGCCGCGCTCCCGGTGGCGGCCCGACTCCCCACCTTCGGCATCTCCCTGGGACTCCTCTCGGAGCTCAAGGAGGGCGACGTCCTCTCCACCGGCTTCTCGCCCGACGCGGAGTTGGAGGTCCGGGTGGCGGGGCAAGC
>PWZC01000002.1 GCA_003567615.1 Gemmatimonadota bacterium
CTCCTCTGCCAGAATCCCCGGAGGGTTTCCGTCTACCGTCTTCAGGTGGCGGCGGTGGAGATCGTGGGTGAGCCGGTCTGCCTCATCTCGATTCAGGAGGCGAAGGACGCCGGTGTCGGGACCTTCGTGAACGTGCAGGGGATCGTCACGGCGACACCCGCCGACATCCGCTCCGACTACACCTACGTCCAGGACGGGTCGGCGGGGATCCGGGTGTTCGGCTCGCTCGGTGCCGTGGGCGGTGACCTCCAGCGCGGTGACCGGATCACCCTGACGGGTGAGATCGGGATCTTCAACGATGACTGGCAGCTCACGGGTCCCTCGGTGGATGACGTTGAGGTCGGCGCCGGCGAGGTGGCCCCCCAGGCGGTGGCCTCCGGGACCATCGCCGAGGTTGGACCGGACAATCGCAATCCGCTGCAGGGCCGCCTGGTGGTGGTGCGGGGCGCCGAGTTGGTGCGTGGCTTCACCAGTGGCGGAAACCGGAACGGTCTCATCGATGACGGGTCGGGCGCCACCGAAGTCCGCATCGAGACTGGTATCTCCGGGAGCGGTGACGAGACCATTCGCGGGAATCTCGGCCTCGAGATCGGCGCCTGCTATGACATCACTGGAGTCATCGGGAACTTCCGAGGTACCGGACAACTCTTCCCCCGAGACGGCTCGGACTTCGTGGAGGTGGCCTGCAATGACTGACCGCACCAACCGAAAGACGAATCCCATGACGAGACTTCTGTCGCTCCTTCGAACTCCTTCGCCCTCCGCCTTCCGGAAAGGAAAGCGCCGGAGGGTCATCCTCCTGCCCGTCCTGCTGCTGGCGGGATTCATGGCCCTTCCCGGCGGTGAGCTCGTGGCCCAGGCCGGAACCACCACCGGGAGCATCGCGGTCCGGACCGTGAGTACGGCCGGGGAGCCACTGCCCGCCGCACAGGTTGTGGCTCGCAATCAGAACACCGGCTTCGAGCGGGGCGGCCTGACCGATGGGTCGGGCCGGGTCACCCTGAGGCTCCTCCCTCCCGGGGTCTATGATGTGACGGTGCAGCTTCTCGGCTACCGCCAGGAGGAGCTGACCGGGGTGCAGGTCACGGTTGGTTCGACGGCGTCGGTGAACTTCGAACTGGCGGACGCCGCCATTGAACTCGAGGGGATCGTGGTCTCGGGTCGGGCGCAGACCATCAACACCCGCGACGGGTCGGTGCGGCAGAGCGTTTCCCAGGACGAGATCACCGCGCTCCCGGCTCTGGGGCGGGACTTCACCGACTTCATCGCCCTGTCCGGGCTGGTGGCACCCATCCCCGAGGAGACCACAGGGGGACAGTTCGCCCTGGGTGGTCAGCGTCCCTCCCAGACCAACCTCCAGATCGACGGGGCCGATGCCAACAACTCCTTCTTCGGTGAGAACCGCGGCGGATCCCGGGTGCCCTTCACCTTCTCGCTGGAGTCCATCCGCGAGTTCGAGATCATCACCAACGGGTTCGATGTGGAGTTCGGGAACTACTCCGGCGGGATCATCAATGTGGTGACCCGAGGCGGCACGAACCGGTTCGAGGGGAACGTCTATACCAACTTCCGCAACGACCGTCTCACCGCCGACGACTTCCTGGGTCGGCCGGTGGATGAGTACCGGGTGAACCAGTTTGCCGGGCGGGTGTCCGGACCCATCGCCCGGGACCGGGCCTTCTTCCTCTTCTCCATGGATGGGCAGGTGCGGCGGGAGCCCCGGCAGCCCATCAGCCGGGCGAGCTTCCTCGAGGGTGACAACCCCGACGAGCTGGGCGCCCAGGACTTTGACCGGTTCCTCGATGCGCTGGAGAACCAGTACGGGGTCGAGAACCCCGAGGCGGGCTTCCTTCCCTTCCAGACCAGCGCCGACCAGATCACCCTCTTCGGTCGGGTGGACTGGACCCTGAACGATGTGCATCGGCTCTCGGCCCGGCACAACTGGGCCGCCTTCACCAATGCGGACCTGGGCGGGTCCAACCTGGGCGGGCGCTCGGCGGCGGAGCGCCTCGAGTCCAATTCCCACTCCTTCGTCACCGAACTGCAGTCCGTGTTCGGTCCCGGGACCTTCAATGTGGCCAGGCTCCAGATCGCCAGCGAGCGACGTCCCCGGGACGGGAACGAGGTCCGGCCGCGGCTCCTCGTGGACAACCTGGGAGCCAGCAACCAGCAGGTTCAGTTCGGTGGGACCAACTTCGCCTTCCAGAACCGGTTGGAAGAGGACAAGATCGAGTTCTCCAACACCCTGAACCATGTCATCGGGGACCACACGGTGAAGGTGGGGGGATCGCTCCAGTACACGGGGATCACCAACCAGTTCATCGCCTTCGGGGCCGGTGAGTACCGGTTCCGGACGGTGGAGGACCTGGCGGCCTTCCAGCCCTACCAGTACACACGGAACCAGCGGGCCGATGGACAGCTTCCCCGGGCCAACTTCAACGTGCTGGAGTGGGCGCTGTATCTCCAGGACGAATGGACCATCACCGACCGGCTGACGGGGACCTTCGGGCTTCGCTACGATCAGCAGGACTTCCGGGATCGGCCGTCCAGGGTGGTGGATCTGGAGGAAGCTTTCGGCGTGACCACCGGCGTGGCCCCCTTCAGCTCGGGCAACTTCTCGCCCCGGGTGAATCTGGCCTTCGATCGGCACGGGGATGGTTCTTCGGTGCTCCGGGCCGGAGTCGGGTACTACTTCGGGCGGCTTCCCTATGTACTGGGCGGAAATGTGGAGCAGACGGAACTCCCGGTCCTGTCGCTGGAGTGCCGCGGATCCCTTGCCGATGGAGAGCCTGATGCGCCGCCGAGCCCTGCCGGGTATCGGAACTGGAACCGGGATGGATCCGACAATCCCATCGGATGCGCCGATACGGGCTCGCTTCGGGGAATCCCCACCTACGCCCTCTGGCAGGAGGACTTCAAGTATCCCGAGACGCTGAAGGCCAGCCTGGGCTTCGAGCAGCTCTTCGGCGACCGCACCCGTGCCGCGGTGGACTTCATCTTCACCGACAGCCGGAACCTCTACACCGTTCGGAACCTGAACCTCCGGGATGCCCAGTTCACCATCGCCGGTGAGGGGGGCCGCCGGGTCTATGTTCCCGAGAGCCTCTTCGACCCCTCGTCGTCTGCGGGAGCCGAGAACCGGCGGAATACGGACTTCGCCGACATCTTCGTCAACTACAACGACGGACTCTCCCGGGCCTTCATCGGCACGGTGGAGCTGGACCACCGCTTCGGGACCACCTCCAACGTCCGGGCTTCCTATACCTTCTCCCGCTCCTACGACAACTCGTCCTATTCGTGCTGCACGGCCAATGCCGGGTGGACCAACCCCCGGGGGGGCGACAGCAGCCCCAACGAGCTCGGGGGGGTGGACGGGCAGGCCTGGGGCCCCAGCGACTTCAACCGCCGTCACACCTTCGTCTTCTCCACCTCCACCGAGCTCCCCTTTGGTGTGCGGGCCTCGGCGATCTGGCGGGTGAATTCCGGAGCGCCGTGGACGCCGGAGCAGAACGGTGATCTGAATGCGGACGGCGTGAACTTCAATGACCGTGTGTTCATCTTCGCGCCGGAGGATCTGCCGCTGGCCACCGACGACCCGGTGCTGGCCCAGGAGCAGCGGGACCTCTACGCCGGCTATTTGGAGGAGTGGGAGTGCGTGGGTGACTATGTGGGCCAGATCATTCCCCGGAATACCTGCAGCCAGCCCCGCTTCAACCGACTCGATGTCCGCCTGAACCGGAGCTTCGAGACCTTCCGGGGGCAGCGCTTCGACCTGGAGGTGGACCTGTTCAACGTTCTGAATGGGCTGAACTCGGACTGGGGCCGGTACATCGCCGTGGCTACCTTCCGTCGCAACCTCATGAACCCGCAGCGCTACAACCCGGACACGAACCAGATCGAGTACTCCATCCCCACCACCTTCGGGAATACGACGCTCATCGGGCAGAATCTGCTCCTCCAGTTCCAGGCCCAGGTGGGTGTTCGGTACCGGTTCTGATTCGTCGCCCCGCCGGCGACCCTCCACGCACCGGGCGGGGGGGTGGTGAGGGTGGACCGAGGGTGAATGTGGACAGATGACGGGTTTCGCCGTACAGTGCGGACGGCTCCCGTCCGCTCCGGCTGCCGCCCGGGTCCCCAGGGGCCCGGGCGGTGCGTGTATTCACCCATCCCGTTTCCCCCTGAGGCCCTGGAATGACCGTCTCTCACGACTGGCGTTTCTTCCGCTCCGGAGGGTTCGATCAGGTCGCCCTGGACCGGGGCGTCGATCTCCTCCATCTGGATGAACTGGACCCCAAGCTCTGGACGGTCCTGAACTGCCCCACCACGGGCCTCGAGTTCGATACCCGGACGGCGGCGCTGGTGGATACGGACGGCGACGGGCAGATCCGGGTGCCAGAGATCCGGGCGGCGGTGGCATGGGCCCGCGCACGCCTCATCTCTCCCGATGTGCTCCTGGCCGAGCCGGGGCTCTCGCCCGAGGTAATCTCCACCGACGCACCCGAGGGCCCGCGCCTCCGGTCTGCTGCCAAGAAGATCCTGGAGTACCTGGACCGGTCGCCCGATTCGGCCCTGCAGGTTTCGGACTTCGCCGACATGACGCGACTCTTCCCCGACGAGAAGCCCAACGGGGACGGCGTGGTGCCGGCACCCATGACCGAGGACCAGGAGCTACAGCGTGTCATCGGCGAAGTGCTGGAGACCGTGGGGGGGAAGGCGGACCGGAGCGGGAACCCTGGTGTCGATGCCGCTGCAGTAAAGGCCTTCTTCGAGCAAGCCCGGGCCGTCCTGGCCTGGCACGAGGCCGGTGACGAAGGGGGGGAGAAGGTCCGGCCGCTGGGGGCGGAGACGGCGGCTGCCAGTGCGGCGCTGGAGGTGGTCCGTGCCAAGGTGGAGGACTATTTCGCCCGCTGCCGCCTGGCCGCCTTCGATGCCCGGGCCACCGGTCCCCTCAATCCCGCCGAATCCGTCTACGGCGCCCTGGCGGATCGGGCCATCGCACCGGACGAGGCGGAGGTGGCGGCCCTTCCCCTGGCCGCCGTCGAGGCGGATCGGCCCCTCCCCCTCCGTGACGGGATCAACCCCGCCTGGGTCGAGGCACTGGGGCGGTTCCGGGAGGCGGTGGTGGAGCCGATCCTCGGGGCCGTGGAGGTGCTCACTCCGGAGGCGTGGCGAGAGCTGACCGCTCGGTTCGATCCCTGGGCGGCGTGGCAGGCCGAGCGCCCGGATACGCCGGTCCACAAGCTCTCCGTGGAGCGTCTCCGGGAACTGGTGGATGGGGAGGCGGAGGCAGTGCTCGAGCGGCTCATCGAACTGGATCTGGAGGCGGAGACGTCGGCGGCCACCATCGACGCCGTGGAACGGCTCGTGCGATACCAGGCCCATCTGGTGACGCTCCTTCGCAATTTCGTCACCATGAGCGACTTCTACCGCGACGGACGGAAGGCGGTGTTCCAGGCCGGTACACTCTACCTGGATCAGCGGAGCTGCGAACTCGTCATGCAGGTGGCGGACATGGGGCGGCATGCGGCCATGGCGCC
>PWZC01000204.1 GCA_003567615.1 Gemmatimonadota bacterium
ACGGTGCGCGCGGTTCAGTACGGGGCCGAAGGGGTGGGGCTGTTCCGGACCGAGTTCCTTGTGGTGGGCCGCAACGCCATGCCCGAGGAGGAGGAACAGTACGAGGCCTATCGGGAGATTGCCGAGGCCTTTCCAAACCAGGCGGTGGTCATCCGCACCTTCGATCTGGGCGGGGACAAGTTTCCCATGTTCCTCCACATGCCGGCCGAGGAAAACCCTTTTCTGGGGTGGCGGGCCATCCGTGTCTGCCTCGACCGTCTTGAACTCTTCCGCCCCCAACTCCGGGCCATCCTTCGGGCGTCGGCACATGGCGACGTCCGGATCCTCCTTCCCCTCGTCAATGATGTGGAGGAGGTGGTGCGGGTCCGGGAACTCCTGGCCGAGGAGGAAGTTCGTCTGAAGGAAGAGGGGATTCCCTTCCACGCCGGGTACAAGCTGGGCGTTCTGGTGGAGACGCCCGCCGCGGCGCTGGACGCCGCAGAACTCGCCCGGCACTGTGACTTCTTCAGCATCGGCACCAACGACCTCATCCAGTACACCCTGGCGGTGGACCGGACCAACTCCCGCCTCTCGCACCTCTACAACCCGTTCCACCCGGCGGTGGTACGGCAGCTCCACCAGGTGTCCCGAGTGGCTCGGGCGGCGGGGATCGAGGTCAGCGTCTGTGGCGAGATGGCCGCCCACCCCCTTGGCGCCTTCCTCCTTCTGGGCCTGAACATCACGGCGCTCTCGGTGGCTTGGCCGTCACTTCCGGAGGTGAAGAAGGTGATCCGTTCCTTCCGGATGGAGAGCGCCCGCGAGGCTGCCAGAAAGGCGCTGGCCGCCCCCACCTCGGCGGAAGTCACCCGCGTGCTGGTGGATGGACTCGGGGACACCGTGGATCTGAGCGCCTTTTCAGGGCGCTGGAGCTTGTCGATACCGTGAAGTCACCGTTACGCTAGGTCGCCGCTTTTCTGGTTCTCGCCGCCAGGGGGGGAGAGTCCCGCCCGGCTTGCTTCCGCCCCCGACATGTCGATGTGGAATCTCCGTTGAGCCTACGTCACTTCTCCTCCGAATCCGTCACTGAGGGCCATCCGGACAAGGTGGCCGATCAGATCTCCGACGCCATCCTGGATACCTTTCTGTCTCACGACGAGGGGGCTCGTGTGGCGTGCGAGACCATGGTCACCACCGGTCTGGCCCTGGTGGCAGGGGAGGGCAAGTCCAACGCTTCGTTCAGCATTCCCGACGTGGTGCGGGAAACGCTTTCGGACATCGGGTACACCGATCCGGCCTTTGGGATCGACGGTCGCACGTGCTCGGTCTTGACGAGTCTGGACAAGCAGTCCCAGGACATCGGAATGGGGGTGGACACCGGCGGCGCCGGTGACCAGGGCATGATGTTCGGATATGCCACAGATGAGACGGAGTCGCTCATGCCCCTTCCCCTGGTGCTGGCCCATCGCCTCACCCAGGGCCTGGCCGACCTCCGGCGCAGCGGCGAGATTCCCTGGCTCCGACCGGATGGGAAGTCCCAGGTCTCGGTGGCGTATGAGGATGCCCAGCCGACAAAGGTGAGCGCGGTGGTCGTGAGCGCCCAGCATGCTCCCGAGGTCGATCTGACCACCATCCACAAGACCCTGACCGAACGCCTCATCGTGCCCACGCTGGCCGGCGAGCTCTTCGACCCCGCTGAGGCCCGGATCCACATCAACCCCACCGGACGCTTTGTCACCGGCGGTCCCCAGGGGGATGTAGGGCTCACCGGGAGGAAGGTCATTGTGGATACGTATGGGGGAAAGGGGCGGCACGGCGGTGGCGCCTTCTCCGGCAAGGACGCCACCAAGGTGGACCGGTCCGCCGCCTACGCCGCCCGCTGGGCCGCCAAGCATGTGGTGGCGGTGGGGGCCGCTCGACGCTGCGAGATCCAGATCGCCTATGCCATCGGGGTGGCGGAGCCGGTGAGCCTGTGGGTCGATACCCGTGGAACGGGTTCGGTAGCCGATGATCGGATCGCCGAAGCACTCCAGGAGGTTTTCGACTTCCGGCCCGGCGCCATCATCCGGGATCTGGGTCTGCGGAATCCCATCTACGGGCCGACCGCGACGTACGGTCACTTTGGTCGACCCTCCGAGACGAAGACCCGGTTCGGTCGCGAAGTAAAGCTCTTTCCCTGGGAAGAGACCACACGCCTCGACGACCTGCGAACCGCCCTGGAGTTGGGGTGACGGGAGCCGCCTCGGTCCTCGGCGTTGGAACGTGTCCCGGGTCCACGGGTTCTGAGCAGGAACGGAGAAGGGCGTACGGGCCCGGACAGGCCTGGACGTAGCTGCGAGTATTCACCTCTACAGGAGGCGTCGTGCTGGTCGAGGTGAGGGTCAAGAGTCTCGGATTGGACCGGGCGTCCAACACGCCGGTCGTCATCCTTGAGGAGATGGATGGAGAGCGGGTGCTCCCCATCTGGATCGGGCCGGGCGAGGCCAGTGCCATTGCCATGCACCTTGCGGACATGAAGTTCTCCCGGCCGCTGACCCACGACCTCATCCTCGATGTCCTCAAGGGGATGGGCGGGCGGCTCAGCCGTGTGGTGATCACCCGTGTCGCCGACTCCACATACTACGCCGAACTGGTCATCCAGCGGAGTGGTGGGACCGTGAGCGTGGACGCCCGTCCCTCGGACTCCATCGCCGTGGCGCTCCGCACCGACGCCCGGATCTTCGCCAACGATGCCCTCCTCGAACGGGCGTCCATCGAAATCTCCGAGGAGGAGGTGTCGCCGGCGCCTCCCAAGCCCGCCATGCCCCAACACCCCGCCCAGGGGCAGGCTGGAGGGTTGAAGTCCGAACAGCCCATCATGAGTGCCGAAGAGTTGAAGGAGCATCTTCGGCGGCTGAACCCCGAGGACTTCGGCCGATTCACTCCCTGACCTGATGGTTCGACCCAGAGTCGCCACCTTCCCGCTGACGCCGGGGCTGGCCTGTCTCATCCCACTGGTCCTTGGGCTTCTCCCCCTCCTTCCGTCCATCGGGTCCGGGGTCGCCCAGGAGCCGGTCCCTGAGCTGCGGGGCCGTCTCTATGTGGATTCCATTCCCGCCGATTCGGGCACCGTCATCCTGCACCGGGTGAATCCGGAAGAAGCCGGACCGGTGGACTCGGTCCGGGTGGGATCCGGCGGTGACTTCACCTTTCCCATTCTCATGGTCCCGGCCCCCGGCACCGGGGAGATCCTGTTCGTTTCTTCCCGGCGGGACGGGATCGTGTACTTCGGTGAGCCCATCTCCGAGCCCGCTCATCTGGACTCCCTCTACCTGGTACGGGCCTTTGAGACCAAGGAGGCTCCAGAGGGTGGTCTGCCCTTCACGGTGGCGCTGAGGGGCCTTTTCGTCGACCAGGGGCCCATGGGGTGGCGGGTGACGGATCTCATCCAGATCCGAAACGACTCGTCTGTGACCTGGATTCCAGGTGAGGAGACGGACCACCCGGTCTGGCAGTTTCCGGTGCCACCGGAGGCACGGAGCCTTCGGGTGGGACGGAGCGACCTGGCGCCTGAAGCGGTGCGCTTCCAGGACGGTGTGATGCAGGTCCGAAGCCCCGTTCCTCCGGGAGAGCGACTCTATGCCATTCAGTACGAACTGGATCTCCTGAATTTCTCCATCCCCATGCCCGGGCTGACGGAGTTGGTGGAGATCTTCGTGGCAGATGAAGCGCCTTCGCTGCAGATCCCACCGCTCATGTTCGATCAGCCGGTTGAGCTGGAGCCCGGGTCCCTCTACCGACGGTGGGTGGGCGAGGGGCTGACCCAGGTGGTGGTTCAGGTCCAACCGGGACAGGATGATGAGGGCGGAGCACTGGTCTGGATCGTGGTTGGGCTGGCAGTGGTCCTCCTGGGCGTCGGGGTCTGGGCCGTGGGCCGTCGCCCAGCCGGCGAAACGACGGCTGGGCGCTCCGAGATCCTCCTGGAGATCGCTCGCCTGGATGATTCGGTGGAGGGGAGGGACGATCTGTCACCGGAAGAGGCTCGGGTCTATGAAGCGCGCCGGAAGGAGCTCATGGACGAACTTCGTCGCTCCGGCGCCGGCGCCGCTGCTGGGCGGCGAGCCCGTCCGGAGTCCTCCGTGGACCGGTGAGCCTCACACAGGAGGAGGGGATCCTCCTCCGCTCCCACGCCTACTCGGAGTCCTCGAGAGTGCTCCGGGTCCTGACGCCCGGCCGAGGTGTCCTTCCCCTCATGGCCCGGGGCCTTCGCCGGAAGGTCGGACGAGGGGAGGGGGCCGTGGACACCTTCGATCAGGTGCAGATCGTCTATTCCTTCCGACCTCAGCGGGATCTCCAGACACTCACCGAGCTTCATGTCCTGCGTTCCCGGCAGGCGCTGGGGTCCGATCTACTTCGTTTCGCCGGGGCCTCACTTCTGGCAGAGATGCTTCTGGCCCATGCGCTGGAAGAGGGCAGTCCACCGCTCTTCCTGGAGGTGGCCCGGTCCTTGGACCGACTCCTGGATGCTGAGAGCGAGCAGATAGCGGGGGTCCTTATCTCGGCCGGATGGCGACTACTGGCCTACCTGGGGTTCGCGCCTGAGCTCGAAGCCTGCGTTCGGTGCGGCACCGGATTGGACGCGGTGGAAGGGACGGTGGCGACGCCTGCGGCGGCCCGTACCGAGGAAGGAATCCTTCTTCGATTCAGCTCACTGCAAGGCGGGCTTCTGTGTGAGGAGTGCGGACACGGTTCAGCGGGTTCACGGCTCGGTCCCGGAGCCCGGGACGATCTGCGTCGGCTCCTGGCAGGAGCTCCGCCGACTCCGCTGAGGGGGAGCCCCGTCCACCTATCGCTCCTGGAGGCGTTCGCCTTGGGCCATCTGGCTCCCCGAAATGCCTTTCGGTCGGTGGAACTCCTTCGTGCTGCTCTGGACAAGGGAGGGGGATGAGGGGTGGTGGCCAGGTTGTTGCAAGAAGATCGTCAAGCGTTCCTTGACCCGGCACGGATTCCGGCGTATATCTTCAGGAAAGAAAGAAAACGTCCGACCCCGAAACCGGAGGGCTATTCGCTCTTCTGATACTGAATCACACCTTTCGATTGGAGGCGTGGATGAGACGCAGCCTCTGCGTCCTCTTTGCCCTCCTCCCCCTCCTGCTGGTAGCCCCCCTGAACGGCGAGGCTGCCTCGCAGGAACGGGTGGACGATGACCAGGTTGCGGCGCAGGCTGGCTTCAAACTTGAGCAGAACTATCCGAATCCGTTCAATCCGGCGACTCGGATTCCGTTCGAGCTCTTTGACGAAGTCTTTACGGAGGGACGATCCGCTAGGGTCTCCATGAGGATCTACAACATCCTCCTCCAGTTTGTCGCCTCGCCCACGGCCCTCAACCACCCGTTGGGAGACCGGGCACCCGTCATGGAGTTGGAGTACGGTCAACCGGGCCGGCATGAAGCATTCTGGGACGGCCGGGATCGAACCGGCACCCAGGTGCCGTCTGGCGTGTACATACTCGAAATGACAGTGAATGGGCGTTCCCAGAACCTGAAGATGTTCGTCAGCCGCTGATG
>PWZC01000414.1 GCA_003567615.1 Gemmatimonadota bacterium
CCCGGGTAGAATCTCAACCGCGAGACGTCCCGGAACCGCGCGTGTCGAATTCTACCCGCTCAGCGAACACCCTCCTCACCACGGCGCCCTCAGGCGCCACCACATTCGAAGAACATCCGCTCAGCGAACCTTATGTTCACCGCGAGTTCCCCGGCACCCGCGAGGTTCGAATTTGCGCTGGTCCGGGGTCCGAGGTCCGAGGTCCGGGGTCCGCCTAGTCATCGGGCCGGACCCCGGGTCCACACCCGGCTCAAGGGGAGGCGGGCTCAAGGGGAGGGGGTGGCTCCGGACGTGGGAGGGTCGATGATTCCGTCCCGGAGGTACTGGTCGGTGAAGCGAAGCATGTCGAGCCAGAGCTGCCGCGATCCGGCACGACTGCTCACGTAGTAGTTCTCGTCGGGGTAGGTGTTGTACCGGAAGGTCTTCTGATGGGCCTGAAGTGCCCGGGCGAAGTCGTAGGTCTGACGGTACTGGGGATAACGTCCCTCCCCATGAACCAGCATCATGGGTGTGGTGATGTCGGCCACCGAGTAGATGGATGAACTGCGTCGCCAGACGTCCTCGTACTGGTCGAAAGGACCCAGGTCATGCTCCAGAAGCTTGATGTGTCGGAGCTCGTTGTCGCCGTGGTAGAAATCGATCCAGTCGCCGTAGCCACCGTGGGGGATGGCCGCCTGGAACACGCCCGGGGCGAAGGCGGCGGCGGCCATGCTCATGATCCCGCCGTAGCTGGAGCCGTAGATCCCCGTGCGACGGGGGTTCACGAAGGGAAGAGTGTGAAGGTAGTCCACCCCCGCCACCACGTCCTCCAGGTCGCAGTGCCCCCAGCACTGCTCATTCAACTGCTCGAACGGCTTCCCGTATCCGGAGCTCCCGCGGATGTTGGGCATGAGCACGACAAACCCCTCCTGCACGAAGAACTGCACCTGGGCGTGAAACGAATCGTGCCATTGGGAGGTCG
This sequence comes from Gemmatimonadota bacterium, assembly GCA_003567615.1. Classification (GTDB taxonomy): domain Bacteria; phylum Gemmatimonadota; class Gemmatimonadetes; order Longimicrobiales; family Gaopeijiaceae; genus PWLA01. The sequence goes on from PWZC01000414.1 coordinate 962, forward strand.
GTCCTCCATGGATCCAGAGAATCCCCGGGAGACCGGCGTCGGCCGGGGCTCCCGGGGGCACGTACAGATAGGCCGGGATCTCGAGACCGTCCGTGCTGGGATAGAAGATCTTCTCCGGTTCCACCAGGAAGGCGCGGGTCCGATCCGCCAACTCGGGAGCCAGGAGCGTGCGGACCTCGCCTCCCTCCACCTCCACTACCTCCACGGAAGCAGGGCCCGTGGGGGTCTCCAGGGTGAAGGAGATGCGGTCTCCCCCGGGAGACCAACGGGGAGCCGCCACGATCCCCATCTCCGGCGCCACCAGGACCCGGAGGTCGCTCCCATCGGCCCGCACCACCCGGAGGTCGTGGGTGCCGTTGTGGTTCGAGGTGAAGGCGAACCATCTGCCATCCGGGGACCAGCTTCCGTCGCTCTGATCCGCCTCCTGCGCAGCGAGGGGAACCGGATCTGCAGCCGATCCGCCCCCGTCCGAGGGAGCGACCCAGTAGTTGATCCACCCGCTCCGGTGGGACCGGAACGCCACGGCTTCCCCGTCGGGGCGCACAAGCGGAAAGCCGAATGTCCGCCCGTAGCCGTAGTCGAAGAAGTCCGTATCCCGGGCGATGAGACGGGCACCGGTGCCGTCGGGCCCGACCCGCATCACATCGTGGTCCACCCACCGCTCGTCGAGGCGGACATAGACCACATCCCCATCGGGAGTCCAGGATGGATACACCTCGTAGAGCCGGTCCGAGGTCAGGCGTCGGACCTGCCCCTCCGGCACCGTCGCCGTCCAGATGTCGAAACTCCCGAAGCGGCTGGCCGAGAAGGCAATGGCGTCCCCATCCGGCGACCAGCTATACGCGTTGATCTCCTCGAACCCCAGGTCGGTGAGGGCCCGGGCCTCGCCGGTCGCCTCGGAGCGCAGCCAGATCTCCGGCGTGCCGCTACGGCTGGAGATCCACGAGAGCCACGCGCCATCGGGGGAGTACGCCGGATTCTGCGGAGTGAGGAAGAACCCCGAGTCGCCCAACGTGACCTCGATCTGCCGGGGCTGCCGCCCGGCCGGATCCACCCGCCAGAGGCCTCCTCCCCTGGACACCACCACGTCTCCACTGGGTGGGTGCCAGAAGGGGCCTCGGCCGGCCGGACCCAGATCCAGGATTTCATCCACCGACAGCGGACCCCGGACCAGCGATTCATCGCCACGGATGGGTGGAAACTTGAAGTCCCCGGGCCGCTCGTAGACCCCTCCAGGCGGGGCGGACTGCGCCGTCGCCGCATTCCCCGTGGAGGTGCCGGCCGGTGCCGACCGGTTCATGGTGTTCCCTCCCGAATCCACGCAGCCTGCGGCGGCAAGGGACACGGCGACGACAATTCCTCCCAGGCGCGCAGGCTTGATCATGGGGCGAAACTCCGGATGTCGTGGTCCTTCAAATTCGCGTCCAGGAACTCCAGCATGTCCATGAGCATCTGGCGGCGGTTCTCCCGGCCCCGGACGTAGTAGTTCTCATTGGGATATGCCGCGAACCGGAAGGGCTTGTAGTACCGCTCGAGTTCGGCGACGAAGTTCCGGCTCGCCTGCGACTCGGGAAAGAACCCCTCACCCTGGATCACGAAGAAGGGGGTGGTGATGTCTTCCACGAAGAAGATGGGCGACAGGTGACGGTACAGCTCCTCACTCTCGGGCCAGGGACCCAGCTCGTACTCCAGGAGCTTCAGGTGCCTCAGCTCCTGCTCCTCCATGAAGTGGGGGTAGTCGGCGTAGCCGGCAATGGGGATCGCCGCCTGGAACACCCCCGGTGCGAAAGTGGGCGCCGCCATGCTCATGATGCCCCCGTAACTCGTTCCGGTGATCCCGATGTTGTCCGCGTCCACGTACGGGAGGTCCCGAAGGAGGTCGACTCCGGCCAGCACATCCTCCAGGTCACAGCGGCCCCAGCAGCGCATGTTCGCCTCTTCGAAGGCCTTTCCGTAGCCCGAACTCCCCCGGATGTTGGGAAGAAGTACCACGTATCCCCGCTGCACGAAGAACTGGACGTGCTGCTGGAAGTTGTCGTGGAACTGGGATGTGGGACCGCCGTGGATCCACAGGAGTCCGGGATACGGCCCTCCGCCCGCCTCGGCGCCCGGCGGCACGTAGAGGTAGGAGGGAATCGAAAGGTCGTCCGTGCTCTCGTAGACGACCTTCCGGGGTTCCACCAGGGTGGCCTGCACCGCCGCCGAGGGGCGGGAGTCGGTGAGGCGCCGCGGTTCCCCGCCACCGGCGTCCACCACGTGGAGATCCGAGGGCTCGGTGAGCGACTGGAAGGTGAAACCGACCTGACGGCCGTCGGGGGACCAGCGCGGGTTCCCCGCCATCCCCGTTTCCGGTTCGACCAGGGTGGTCACCGCGCCGTCCGAGACCCGGGCCACCCGGAGGCTATGGGTGCCGTTGGTGTTGGAGGTAAACACCACCTGCGTCCCATCTGGAGACCAGGAAGCGTCGCTCTGGTCCGCTTCCTCCGCCGCCAGGGCCCGGGGCGTTCCGCCGTTCAGAGGGACGATCCAGTAGTTGATCCACCCGCTGCGGTGGGAGCGGAACAGCACCTGGTCCCCCTCGGGTGAGACCATGGGATACCCGAAGGTCCCACCGGCCCGGTAGTCGAAGAAGTCGGTGTCGCTCACCACCGGACGGGGGTTCGTGCCGTCGGCGGCAATGCGGATCACGTCGTGATCCAGCCACTGTTCGTCAAGCCGGACGTATAGGATCTCCGCGGAATCCGGGGTCCAGCTCGGGAAGACCTCGTAGCGTTGGTCGGTGGTGAGCCGGTGCACAGCGCCGTCCGAGACCTGGACCTTCCAGATGTCGTAGCGGCCCTGCCGGTCTCCCGCGAAGGCGATCCACCGGCCGTCGGGAGACCAACTGTACGAGTTGATTCGGGCTCCGAGGCGGGTCAGCTGCCGGTCCGTCCCATCGCCGGTGGACCAGAGCCAGAGTTCCTGGGCGCCGGAGCGTGTCGAGATGAAGGAGAGCCAACGCCCGTCGGGACTGTAGGCCGGAAGCTGAGCTGCCAGGAAGTGCCCGGCGGCTCCCAACTCCACTCCCAGGTCGGTGGGTGCGGTGTCGCCGCCGGCGCCAACGGTCCAGATGCTCCCGCCGGAAGCGAAGGCCACTGCCGAACCGTCGGGCGTCCATCCCACGATCTCGCCGCCGACCATGGAACCGATGGCCATGAGGGAGTCCAGGGGGAGGGCACGGGGATACCGGGCATCCGCCTCCAGAGACTGGCCCGACCCGGTCCGTGCCTGGGCCAGGAGATCGCCTGGAGCCAGGACGCTGAGGGAAGCCGCGACCGCCACCGACGCCAGGACTCCGGCTCCTCCTGTGAGAAGGGCACCCAGGGCGAGGGGCAGGGTCCGGATGCGGGAGTCGGGCACGTATCGAGAGAGTCCACACATGGTCAGCTTCCTCCCGAGACGGGAGCGATCTCTCCACACCCGGCCGGTTCCGGACTGCGGGAGAAGCACTCGTTGGCCGGGACCGGCATGGCGTCGTTCAGGATGGGATCGGCCGCCGAGACGGGGATCTCACCGATGCGCCCGTACTGGCGCATGTCGATCCACACATGGCCCCCCTCCCAGATGAGGGAGTAGCGCTTGTTGTAGAGGATCTCGTCCAACAGCTCACCCGGGTCCAGGGTATCAATGGGCTCGAGGCCACCCGACACCGTGCGGATGAGGTTCAGGTCGTCCCGGACCTCGTTCAGGCGTCCCAGGCCCAGGTTCGCCTGGGCTCGCAGGAGGATGAGCTCCTCGTTCTTGATCCACACCAGGGGGGCCGAGGGCGAGGTGTAGAGGGTGTACTGGGCGTCGCTGGTGATTCCACTCACCGTGAAGGCCGGCACCGTGGTCACCTTGGTCTGGGCCCGGAGGTCGGGCGAGCCGTCGGCCCGCCGCTGGGCGTCATCCCGGATCCGGGGATGGGCGTAGAGGAGGTCCGGGCGGTTCAGGGGGTTGGACGCGTCACCCGATCCGGTGGAGAATACGTGGCGCGCTCCCCAGTCCAGGGGAAGATCCGTGTCCAGGAAGGAAGCCTCCAGCGCCTGGAGGGCGCCGGGCCAGTCCTCGGTGTAGACGGCGACCCGAGCCCGAAGGGCGCGGTTGAACGGGATGAAGCGGGTGGGTGTGTCGAACTCGGTGAGGCCGCTGTGGAGCCGGAAGGGGAAGGCGTCTCCTCCCGCAGCCAGGTGCCCCTGGGCCTCGTCCAGGAGCTGGACGATGTGAGCCAATACCTGCTCCCGGGACGCAAAGGGTGGCGGCGTGTCCGTGGGATCCCCGCCCACATCGATGGGGGCGCCGAACTTCCACCGGGTCAGGATGACGTTCAGGAAGTCGTATGCCTGAATGGTCTTGGCAAACCCCAGCGCCGCCTCGCGTTCCGTGGCCGAAAGTTCGTCAGTGAGCGCCAGCGCCTCGTAGAGGAGATTGGCATTCCGGATGTTCCGGTAGGGGTCCGTCCAGAGACTGTTGCCGGGGAAGTTTCCCCCATTCAGGCGGTTCTGCACGGTTCCGGTGAGGGAGGCCCC
>PWZC01000026.1 GCA_003567615.1 Gemmatimonadota bacterium
GGGGAGGGTGTCCCGTGGGTGCGGAGCCCCGGCCGCGGATGGAAGTCGTGTTGACGGTGGATCCAGAGCTGACGGCGGACTGGGGCCTCGACGCCGACCTGGAACTGGTCTCGGTCCGTCCCGTGTCGGAGGGCCCCCGGGATCGGTGTCGTCTCGGCGGCTCGAGTCTGGATGTAACCGATGCCCTTTCGGCGCTGGTAGAGGAGGAGCTGGGTCGCGCCCTTCCCGAACTCCGCAGTCAATTGCAGTCCCTGGACGTCTCCGGTCTCCTGGCGAGCCATTGGTCGCGCCTGGGGGATCCCATCTCCGTGGGACCCGAGGCCTGGCTATCCCTGGGACCCCGTGCCCTGGCGCTGGGTGGGTTGTCCGGGGAGAATGGGGCCGTTCGAATGGACGCCGAATTCACTCTGCATCCCCGCCTTCTCCTCATGTCGGAGCGTCCGGTCCACGGCGTCGCTCCGGTGCCGGCACCGTCGGCGAGGGAGGCGTCAGGTGCGGGCGCGGGTGATCCGTGGGATGCCGGTTCGGAAGGGCAGGGAAATGGTGGCGTTTCCGGGGCCGCCGAGCCAGGTCTGGCCGTGGAGGTGATCGCGGGATTCGACGAACTGTCCCGAGCACTCGGCGAACAGCTCAGCGGAGAGGTCTTCGCCGTGGCAGGGCGGGAGGTAGAACTCCGATCTGTGGAAATCTGGGGGCTCGACGATGGTCGTCTGGTAGCCGAAGTGGCTCTGGGGCGGGGATTCCAAGGCACCCTCTGGGCGGCGGGGACCCCGACCCTTTCATCCGAAGGCACCCTCACCATTCCCGACCTCGAGTTCCTCCTTTCCACCCGTAACCCCCTGGCCATGCTGGCCGCCCGGGGATTCCGCAGCGGCCTGGAGGCGGTCCTTCGGGACCGGATTGCCTGGCCTTCGTCCCAACTCCTTCGGGACCTGGGGCTGCCGGCCGGGATACCCCTTGAACAGGAACTGGTCCCGGGCATCGCCCTGGAAGGGACGGTGGACGATATCTCCCTGAGGCAGGTTTCGGTCTCGGCCGCCGGGCTACGTCTCACCGCCCTGGCCCAGCTCCGCTCGCAGGTCCGGGTCACCTCATTCCGGTGAGGGGTGGCGCCGGGAGCGAGACCCACCGACATTGGCGTGCCATTCCCAATTCCACAGGAGTCCGAAGCCCGGTGAAACAGAAGACGGTGGCTGTCGCGGTCGCAGGCGTCATCCTGGTGGCCGATCTCTTGACCAAGTGGTGGGCCCTCCAGACGTTGTCCGACGGCCGGCGGATGGAACTTCTGGGAGGCTTCGTCCCCCTGACGTTGGCCTTCAACCGTGGGGCCGCCTTCGGCCTCTCCATCGGGAACGACCCGCGATGGATCTTCATCCCCATCACGGCGGGTGCGGTGATCTTCCTCACCGCCCTCATCATGACGTCGGGGCCCGATCAGCGTCTTCGAAGCCTGGCGTCGGCGCTGGTGTTGGGCGGCGCTCTCGGAAACCTCTACGACAGGGTTCGCTGGGACCGTGGGGTTGTGGACTTCATTGGACCCATCGACCTCGGATTCATGTACTGGCCCATCTTCAATGTGGCCGACATGGGCATCACGGTGGGAGCCATTCTCCTGGCCATCCACTTCTGGCGTGAGGATGTAGCGGCCAGTCGGGAAGGCCAGGCCACGGAGCCGTCGCTGGAGCGGAGCCGCTCCGGGTGAGGGAGCAGCTCTCGGATTTCCTTGCCGAGTCGGACCTCCTCCAGTGGGAATTCCTGGGGAACAGTCTGCTGTCGTGGGGCGTTGCTGCCGGGATCCTGATCCTTGCCTACCCCGGGCTCCGCTTCACCCTCTCCATGGTGGCGGGCCGCCTGGAACAGCTCTCGGCCCACACGCCGGGGCGCGTGGACGAGATCCTGGCCAAACTCCTCAGGAAGACCAAGAGCTTCCTGATCCTCCTGGGCGCCGTGTGGCTCGCCTCCCTGGCCCTGGGGGAGCCGTGGAGTGATCGGGCCGCGGTCCTGCTCAAGCTCGGCTTTCTCATCCAGGCCGGGCTCTGGGCCACGGACGTGGTCATCTGGTTCCTGGAACGATACCGCACCCAGCACCTGGAAGAGGACCCGGGCGCGACCACGGCCATCGGAGCCATGGGTTTCCTGCTCCGGGTCGTGGTTTGGGCCGTCATCCTCCTTACGGTCCTCTCCCTCCTGGACTTTGAGATCGGGCCCGCTTTGGCGGGACTCGGGGTCGGCGGTATCGCCGTCGCCCTGGCCATCCAGAACATCCTCGGGGATCTATTCGCCTCGCTCTCCATCATCTTCGATCGTCCTTTCGTGATCGGAGACTTCATCATCGTGGGAAGCGACGTGGGGACGGTGGAGCACGTTGGCCTCAAGACGACCCGGGTTCGAGCTCTCTCCGGCGAGCAGCTTATCTTTTCCAATTCGGATCTCCTGTCGGCCCGGGTCCGGAACTTCAAGCGCATGGATGAGCGGCGGATCCTGTTCCATTTCGGCGTCCAGTACGACACCGGCTATGACAGGCTCCGGCGGATCCCGGACGTGGTGCGGGAGGCGGTTGAGGCGGCCCCGAACTGCCGCTTCGACCGGGCCCACTTCGCCGAGTTCGGTGACTCGTCCCTGGACTTCGAAGTGGTCTACTTCATGACCGTGCCGGACTTCGCCTCGTACCGGGACACGCAGCAGGCCATCAACCTGGAGCTCTACCGGCGTATGGAGGAGATGGGGGTCAGTTTCGCCTTCCCGACGCGGACCCTGCACCTGCAGGTGGACGGAGGGGTGCCCCCCGTGGAGGGGGCGCCTTTGGCGGGGGGGGCCGTGGAGCGAGGGCCCTCGGAGGGAGAGGCTAACCCGGAATGAGGGCCTGCAGATCCTGCATTCCGGGACCTGTGTCCCGGTCCGTGGGATCCCAACCCCGCTTGACCTTGAAGGCCCGACCGGGCCGGTTCCAGATCAGGACGCCGGTGGTGCGACCGTTGCGACTGTAGCGGGCGAAGCCGGGATCCAGGGGAGATTCTCCCGGCAGCGTTTCCACATCATCGCCGGGTGAGGGAAGGCCCACCACCTCCAGCGTGAGGTCGCCGATTCCCGAATACACGTAGGGAAGGGGATCGTAGCGGACCGATTCACCGGCCATGGCCCGTCCCGCCATCATCCCCGATTCGTTGGCGTGCTCTTCGTGACCCAGGATCTCACGCCGTCCGGTGAGGGACAGGGGAAAGCGAGCCACATCCCCGGCGGCCCAGACCCCCGGCACCGACGTCCGCAGTCCATGGTCCACCACGATTCCCCGGTCCACTTCCAAACCGGCCTCCTCCGCCATCTCGGTACGGGGCTCCACGCCCAGTCCGGCCACCACCAGGTCGAAGTCGGTGTCGGCCAAATCGAGATCGTCCGGGGACACGCCCTGCGCCCCTTGAAGGCGGTGGCGGTCGTTGGATCCGGAACCGATACCCTCGATCTCCGTCCGGGGGTGCAACCGGACTCCCAGCCCTTCCAGGACACGGGTCAGGAAGGCTCCAAAGGGGGGCGGGATGCGCTCACCCAACGGCGTCTCCTCCGGGAAGACGAGATGGATCTCCGCGTCGCTGGATCCGGCCAGTGAGGCCGCCACCTCGCATCCGATGAAGCCCCCGCCCACCACGGCGATCCGGTGGCACTTCCCGGCGTCCTGGCGGAGCCTGCGGTAGTCATCCAGCGTCCGGAAATAGACCACGCCGTCGTCCGTTCCCGAGAGTCGACGCGGGCGAGCCCCGGTGGCCAGGAGGATCTTCCCAGCGGTGTGACGCATGCCGTCGGCGTCCACCACCGAGAGGGGATCGGTTTCCAGCCTCACCGCTCGGGTTTCCAGGCGGAGCTCCACCTCCAGGTCCGACGTTTGCCGGTGGATCCGGTCCTCGGACTCTCCCTTCCAGAGGCCCTTTGAGAGGGGAGGACGGTCGTAGGGAGGATGGGGCTCGGCGCAGAGCATGCGGATGCCACCCTCCGGATCCACGGATCGGATTCCCCGCACGGCGGCGTCTCCAGTCATTCCACCTCCCACGATCAGATACTCCACTCCAGTCTCTCCTCCACTCACGGGCCGTTCTCCTCTTCCTTTCCGGTTTGCTGCTCTGCCGCTTCCATGGGATCCGGAGGGGACGCCGCATCGGCGTGGGCCTCACGACGGGGCCCGGCTTCCACCTCCGGAAGAGGGAGGCCTGCCGTCCCGGGTTCGTCCGGACCGGACGCCGGCGTATAGCGCACGAATTCAATGCGTCGACCCCGCATGCGCGTCACCTCGAACCGGCCTCGGTCGTCCGACAGCTCCGCCACATCCCCCTCCTCGGGCATCCGGTTGAGATACCCGAAGATGAAGCCCCCCAGGGTATCGTACTGCTCGTCGGGGAGATCGACCCCGAGTCGGTCTTCCACTTCCCGGAGCGGAACGCCGCCCCAGATCCGGAGTCCGGTGGGGCCTTCCTGGAAGTCCAGGGGTTCATCCCCCTCGTGCTCATCCTGGATCTCACCCACGATCTCCTCGATGAGGTCCTCCAGTGTCGCCAGACCCGCCGTCCCACCGAACTCATCCAGGATGATGACCATCTTGCTCCGCTGTCGACGCATCTCGATGAGGAGATCCTGTACCGGCTTCCCGGCCGGAGCGAAGAAGGGAGGACGGATGATGGCTTCGATGTGTTTCGCCCCCTCCCGATCCGCCTGCCAGAGGTCGCGAGCCAGGAGGATTCCCACAATCCGGTCCACGCTTCCCTCGAAGACCGGAACGCGGAGGTGTCCTTCGTCCAGCATGACGGCCTTCGCCTCCTCCACCGTAGCGTCGGCCGGGACGGCCACGATGTCGGTGCGCGGCGTCATGACCTCGCCCACGGAGACGGCTTCCAGGTTGATGATGTTGGTGACGACCTTCCACTCCTCCTCCCCGAGGGTTCCCTCGCGCCGACCGATCTGCGCCAGGACCTCCAACTCGGCCCGGCTCACCGTGAACTGATCTTTACGACCGCGGGCGATGGCGCTGGAGAAGAATCCCAGGGGAATCAGGAAGGGCTTCAGGATCCAGATCAGGATCTGGAGTGTCCATGCCGCTACCGGTGCCAACGTCTTCCAGTAGGTGGCCCCGAGCGTCTTGGGGAGGATCTCGGCGAAGAGGAGGATCGAGAGGGTGAGCGAGACCGAGAAGAGGACCATCCACTCCTGACCGAACACCCGCAGGGCCAGCGCTCCCGTGATGGCCGCGCCTCCGGTACCGGCGATGGTATTCAGCGTCAGGATCGCCGAGATGGGCTCGTCGATCCGCTTCTGCATCCGATGGAGGAAGGCGCCTGCCCGGGTCCCCTTCTCCCTCAGCAACTCCACATAGGAGTGGGTAAGCGAGAGGAGCACGGCCTCCAGGATGGAGCAGATGAAGGAAAGACCGAGGACAAGGGCCAGGACCCAGGCAAGCGTCGTCATCGTTCCGGATCATGGGGAAGCAGGCGGCGCACCGCCAGA
>PWZC01000375.1 GCA_003567615.1 Gemmatimonadota bacterium
CCTCGGGTGGGCCCCGTTCGTCGTAGGCCTATCCGCCGCCATCGTGTTCGTTGTGATCTTTTCCGTCGTGATTCCTGGAGTCCCCATGCGCCACTTCCTGAAGCCGGCCGCCCCCGGTTGCCTCGTCCTCTGGCTTCTGGCCTTCGGTGTGGGAGTCCCCGGGGACCTCGCCGCTCAGGACGGCGATGGGCCGGACGGCCCCCGGTGGCGCAACGCTGCGGAGATCACCTTCCTCGTGGATGGCGGAAACTCCGAGGCCAGTTCCCTGGGACTTCGCAACACACTCCGCCGGACCGGAAGCCGGACCCAGTTGCGGGTCGAAGCCACCGCACTGCGCACCGACGCCACCCGCATCACCCGTCGGGCCGTGGGCACCCCGGAGGATTTTCGGGTGGAGGTGGATCGGGATACGGAGCGTTCGGCGGAGCGATACGCACTCCGTACGCGCTTCGATCGGACGCTGGGGGCGCGCACCTTCGCCTTCTCCGGGGGGGGGTGGGAGCGGAATACCTTCGCCGGCTTCAACCATCGGACGGTGGCATCCACCGGAGCCGGAACTCGATGGGGCGACGGCGACGATTGGGAGCTGAAGCTCGGCGCAGGGCTCACGTACACCGTGCGCCGCGATGTGACCCAGGACCCTGACCGGGAACGGGATTTCGCCGGCCTCCAGGTCACCATGGACTACAACCACCAACTGGGTCAGGAGACGGAGGTGGAATTCCGCTGGGTGGTGGACGGCAACGCCGAGGAGTTCTCGGAGGTGCGAGGCGATCTGGTGCAGGCTCTATCCACCTCCCTTACCAGTCGCCTCGCTCTCAAGACCACGCTGCAGGTTCTCCTGGACAACGACCCTCCCTCGGAATCCGTCCCCCTCTTCTCACCGGGTGAAGCCGAGAGCGACGAGACGGTCCGCACGCCTCTCCGTCGGATGAGCTACGGCCTGTCGGTAGCGCTGGTCATCACCATGTGACCACGGTACCGACAGGCACACTCCCCGGGCTCACAACCCCCGGGGAGCCCACCACCGGGCGGGGATCACACCGCCGCCCGCATCGCATCGGCCAGGCCTCCTGCCAGAGTCCTTTCCGCGGCGGCGGCGAAGGGCCGCAGGCGGTTCATGAACTCGCTGAACGCCTGGAAGTCCAGGGACTGGTCCCCGTCGGAGAGGGCCTCGTCCGGCGCCGGGTGGACCTCGACCATGAGGCCATCCGCCCCGGCGGCGATGGCGGCGAAGGCCAGCGGTGCCACCAGGTCCCGGCGCCCGCCGGCGTGACTGGGGTCAGCAATGACCGGGAGGTGGGTCTCCCGCTTCAGCACCGGGATGGCGGCCAGATCGAAGGTGTTCCGGGTCGCCGTTTCGAAGGTCCGGATTCCCCGCTCGCACAGGATCACCTGCATGTTCCCCTGCTTCATCACGTACTCGGCGGCCAGAAGGAGATCCCGGATGGTGCTGGACATGCCCCGCTTCAGGAGTACGGGTCGGTGCACCCGGCCCACCTCCGTCAGGAGCGCGAAATTCTGCATGTTGCGGGCGCCCACCTGAAGGACGTCGGCGTGTCCGGCCACCTCTTCGACGTGCCGGGTGTCCATGACCTCGGTGACGATGGGAAGCCCGCTCTCGGCCCGGGCCCGGGCCAGGATCTCCAGTCCCTGCGTCCCCATCCCATTGAAAGCGTAGGGGGAGGTCCGGGGCTTGAAGGCGCCACCTCGAAGCCCACGGGCCCCGGCGGCCGCCACCGATTTGGCCGTGGAGCGGAGCATCTCGTCCCCCTCCACCGAGCAGGGGCCCGCGATGACCACCAGTTCGTTCCCTCCCACCTCCACCTCTCCCATGGGCACGCGCGACGGGCCGGCTGAGAACTCGCGGGAGGCGAGCTTGAAGGGCTTCATGACCGGGTGGACGGACTCCACCCCGGGGAGGGACAGGAGGGGCACACGCCTGAGGCGATCCTCCTCTCCAATGCATCCGATGATGGTGTGGGTCTCGCCCCGGGAGATGTGGGTGCGGAGACCCGCCGATTCGACCCGTTCCCGGATCTGGTCCACCTCGTCCTCGGTAACCCCGATTTTCGTGACGATGATCATTCTGACTGCGCTCCTGGAGAGGTGCGGGGTCCTGCCCGCAAGTGGCAAATAAAGAAGGGGCCCCCGGATCGTCCGGGGGCCCCTGGGCCGTCTGGCGCGTGACTGGAAATTACATCGGCTGCAGTCGCGAGACGTCCCCGGGCCCCCGCCGGGGGGCATAGGTAAAGCCTGCATACCAGCCGTACCACCCATCCGAACCGGTCAGCGTCTCCAACGTCGACAGGGACGCACGCACGCTCCCCCGGCGGTCGGAGGAGTGCATGGCGGGGTTCAGCCTGAGTCGTTTCATGCCGAGATCATGGGGAATGGCAGGGTCGTGTGTCAAGCCGGGCCGTTGTTACCTTGGAGGGGAACCCATGACATTGGTATCCATGTCTGCCGGGCTTCAGGACGTACGGACCTTCCTCGTGGGGACGGCACCTTCCCCTCCTCGACCTCTGACCCATGACCACGATGACCTCCTTCCCATCGCCCCTTTCCGAACCTGCTCCTCCCCTGGCACCGGATGTGGCCTTGTCTCCGGTGGAGGCCGCCAAGCGAGCGGCTGCTCGCCGCACCCTTCGTGAGGTGGAGAGCGGCATGACCCTGGGACTGGGAACCGGGAGCACCGTGAGACATTTTCTCGATCTCCTGGGCGAGGCGCTGGCAGAGGGTCGACTCGAGAGGATCAGGGGAGTCGCCACCTCTCGGGATACCGAGTCTCGTGCCGAGGCCCTGGGAATTCCGCTGGTGGAGTTGGATGAGGTGGAGGCCCTGGATCTGGCCGTGGACGGCACCGATGAGTTCACCCCGGAGCTGGATTTGATCAAGGGATTGGGCGGTGCACTCCTGAGGGAGAAGATGGTCGTGCAGGCGGCACGCCGTTTCGTGGTCATGGCCGACGGCGGCAAGGCCGTGGACCGCCTCGGCAGCCGTGCTCCTCTCCCGGTGGAGGTGGTGCCCTTCGCCTGGCGATCGCACCTCCCCTTCTTCCGCTCGCTGGGTGCTGATCCCCGCCTGCGGCGTGGTGATGACGGGGAACCCCTTCTCACCGACAATGGCAATCCGGTGGTGGATCTTCATTTCGACCCCTGCCTCCCCGATCCCGGGGAGCTGGAGGCCCGTCTGCGCGCCAGGGCGGGCGTGGTGGAAACCGGGCTCTTCCTCCGGGTTGCCGATGCGGTGGTGGTGGCCGGGGTCTCGGAGGGCCATGTGGAACCGGTGGAATATCTCGAAGCGCCCGGGAGGGCCCAATGAACGACCAGAGAGCACTCATCGCCCCGTCCATCCTCTCCGCAGATTTTGGGCGTCTCGCCGCCCAGGTCCAGGAGGCCGAGGAGGTGGGCGCCGATTGGATCCATGTTGACGTCATGGATGGCCGCTTTGTCCCGAATCTCACCATCGGCCCGGGCGTCACGGCGGCGGTGCGGAAGGCCACGTCACTCCCTGTGGACGTCCATCTCATGATCGTGGAGCCGGAGCGGCTCATCCCCGCATTTGCGGCAGCGGGAGCCCACCGGATCACTGTCCATCAGGAAGTCTGCCCCCATCTTCACCGGGTCGTGGAGGGAATCCGGGAGGCGGGCGCCTCGCCTGGAGTGGCCATCAACCCGTCCACGCCTGTGGAGAGTCTCCGGGACGTGGCCGAGTTGGTGGACCTCATCCTCATCATGACCGTCAATCCGGGATTCGGTGGGCAGCGGTTCATCGGCGGGTCGGTGGACAAGCTTCTCCGCCTGGGAGATGCGCTGGATCGGTGGGGAGTCCACAATCGTCCGGTGATCCAGGTGGATGGCGGAATCGACGCGCAAACGGCCCCTCAGGTGGTACGGGCCGGTGCCCAGGTCCTGGTGGCAGGCTCGGCCCTCTACGGTGCCGCCGATGGACTGTCGGCGGCCATGAATCGACTTCGGGCGGCCTGTGACGTCGCAGGGAGGGTGAGCGCATGACTGATCCTTCGAACCCGGGAGCGGGCGCCGAGCCCACCCCGGAAACCCCGGTGGTCCTGGATCCGGCAGCCCTCGATCGCCTCAAGGAGTGGGGCGGTGACGCCCTCCTGGGGCGGATGGTCTCCCTCTTCCTCGAACTGGGCCCTGAACGGGTGGCCACGCTCACCGAGGCCCTCTCGGCTGGGGACCTGGAAGTCCTGGAGCGGACCGCCCACTCCCTCAAGTCGTCCTCGGGAAACGTCGGCGCGCTCCGGCTCTCAGCCGATGCGGCCCGGCTCGAAACCGCAGCCCGGGCGGCCCGTCCCGACAACGCGCAGGAGACGTTGACTGAACTCGTAGCTGCCATCGGCCGATCCTGGGAAGAGACGTCGCATGCCCTGGAGAGGGTCCGACCCCCCGGGGCCGATTCGGAGTGATCACACGAGGTGTGCGTGTCCATGCGCAACATTGCTGTGGTAGAAGACAACGCGGATAACCGCCTCCTCCTTCAGGTGCTCCTGGGGGACCGCTACGAGATCACCGAATACGAAACCGGAATCCTGGCGCTGGAGGGCTTCGAGCTGTCCATTCCCGAGTTGGTCCTTCTGGATATCTCGCTGCCGGGCATGGACGGTACCGAAGTCCTCCGGCGGATGAAGGAAGAGCCGAATCTGGCGTCCATCCCCGTCATCGCGGTGACGGCCCACGCCATGACCGGCGATCGGGAGCGCTTCCTGGAGCTGGGGTTCGACGCGTACATCACGAAGCCCATCATCGACGAGACCGTGCTATTTGAGGCCATCGAGGCCTGGTTGCCCGAGTCGAACCGACCATGATCCCATGAGCCTCTCCCATCCCACCGCAGCCGCGTCGGCCTGGCAGCGGACCCTGGCTGCCGTGGTTCCCCCAGGTGGGTGGACCATGGAACAGAGTTCTGCTTCGCCCGACGCCCCGGGAGTTGGGCTGTCCGGATCGCTGGAAAGTCTGGGAACGGTTTTCGAGAGCACCGGAGACGCCATCTGGTCCGTGGACCACCTCCACCGGCTCAGGGCGTTCAATTCAGCCTATGCACTCACCATGGAGGCGCTCACCGGGCGTGCGCCGCGGGTGGGCGACTCGCCGGAGGAGGTGGCCCCCACCGAACTGGTCCGCTTCATCCGCGCCTGCTATGACCGGGCACTGGCCGGGCACCGATTTTCGGTGAATCGGGATCAGGAGATGGATGGAACGCTCCGGAGCTGGGAGCTCTTCTTCCACCCTTCCCAGGGTCCGGACGGCTCCCCGTCGGTGGTGGTGTTCAGCAAGGACATCACCCGCCGGAGGCAGACCGAGGCGGAGTTGCAGATGGCCCGTTTGGAGGCGGAGGAGGCGAACCGGGCCAAGAGCCACTTCATGGCCAACATGAGCCACGAATTGCGGACGCCGCTGAACTCGGTGATCGGCTTCGCCAATATCCTCCTGAAACGTCACCAGGGGGAGGAGGCGGGCCG
>PWZC01000472.1 GCA_003567615.1 Gemmatimonadota bacterium
GGATCATCCCACATCAGGGGCATCCGCCCAATTCGGCCTCAGGAGCAAGGTATGACAGAAAGTATCCAGAAACGGCTCGAGCGCGTGCGGGCGCCCCGGGTCCAGATCAGTTATGACGTGGAGACCGGTGGTGCCATCGAGATGAAGGAGCTCCCCTTCGTCATGGGAGTCCTCGCAGACCTCTCCGGACACCCGCAGGAGGGTCAGCCCCGCCTCAAGGACCGGAAGTTCGTGGAGGTCACGCCCGACAACTTCGACGAGGTCCTGTCCAGCATGAAGCCGCATCTGGATCTCAAGGTCGACAACAAGCTCACCGACGATCCCGAAGCCGGCCAGTTGGGGGTTTCCCTGGACTTCAAGTCCCTGGACGACTTCAATCCGGACCGAGTGGCCCAGCAGGTGGGACCCATTCGGAAGCTCCTGGACCTCCGTCAGCAGTTGGCGGACCTGAGAGGGAGTCTGCAGGGGAACGAGAAGCTGGATGAGATCCTGCAGGAGTCGATCTCCGACGCCGAACGTCTGAACCGACTCAAGTCCGAGATCGGCACGGAGGAGGACTCCGATGGCTGAGGCCCGGGAACAACAGCAGCAGGCGGCCGCCGAGACCACCGAGGAGATCTCTCTCCTTGATCAGATCGTGGACTCCGGTCGCTTCGGCGAGGAGGTGCAACAGCGGGAGCGTGGCAAGGGCCTGGTGAAGCGCTTCGTCGAAGAGGTGCTGGAGGGGTCCATGCAGATCTCCCGGGACACCGAGTCCATGCTGAACTCGCGCATCGCCGAGATCGATCGGCTCATCTCCAAGCAGCTCCGGGAGGTGATGCACCACCCCGAATTCCAGCGTCTGGAAGGTACGTGGCGCGGTCTCAAGTACCTCATGAACCAGACCGAGACCAGCACCCAACTCAAGATCAAGGTGCTGAACGCCCCCAAGAAGGAACTCCTCAAGGACCTGCAGAAGGCACCGGAGTTCGACCAGAGTGCCCTCTTCAAGAAGGTGTACGAGGAAGAGTACGGGGTCTTCGGGGGAGCACCCTTCGGCGCGCTCCTGGGCGACTTCGAGTTCGGGCGCTCAGGACAGGATATCGAACTCCTGGAGAAGATCTCCCAGGTGGCGGCGGCGGCCCACGCCCCCTTCATCACCGGGACCAGCCAGAGCATGTTCAACCTCGAGCGCTACACCCAGCTCGATCAGCCCCGTGATCTGGCCAAGATCTTCGACACCACCGAGTACGCCAAGTGGAAGGCGTTCCGACAGAGCGAGGACGCCCGGTACGTGGCCCTCACCCTGCCGCGGATGCTGCTGCGGGAGCCCTACGGACCCGACACGGTCCCCGTAGAGGCCTTCGACTACAATGAGGGCGTCGACGGACGGGAGCATGACCGGTATCTGTGGGGGAACGCCGCCTGGGCCATGGGCGCTCGGGTCACCCAGGCCTTCGCCAAGCACGGATGGTGCGCCACCATCCGCGGTGTGGAGAGTGGCGGCCTCGTGGAAGGGCTCCCGGTGCACAACTTCCGGACCGAGTCCGGTGACATGGTCATGAAGTGCCCCACCGAGACCCAGATCACCGACCGGCGGGAGAAGGAGTTGGCCGACCTGGGGTTCGCTCCCCTGGTCCACCAGAAGGGGACATCCAATGCCGCCTTCTTCAGCGTCCAGAGCGCCCAGAAGCCGAAGGTCTACGATTCGGACGCCGCCACGGCCAATGCCCGTATCTCGGCCCAGCTCCCCTACATCTTCGCGGTGTCCCGCTTCGCCCATTACCTCAAGTCCATGATGCGGGACAAGATCGGGGGGTACATGTCGCGGTCGCAGGCCCAGTCGTTCCTGAACACGTGGATCGCCAATTACGTGGTGGGCAATGACGACGCGTCCTTCGAGGTCAAGGCCAAGCGTCCGCTGCGGGAGGCCCGGGTGGATGTGGTGGACGTGCCCGGGAAGCCCGGGGCCTTCCGGGCGGTGGCCTTCCTCCGCCCCCACTTCCAGTTGGACGAGTTGAGCGTGTCCATGCGGTTGGTGGCGGATCTGCCGCCTCCGGCGAACTGACGTACCCTGGTTCCCGGCGTCGCTGTGCACGCGGCGGCGCCGGGTGAGCAGGCCACCACGGGGTGGGCCGCCTCAGCGGATCAACCCCCATTTCGATCCAACAACCCAATAAGTAAAGGAGACCAGGATGGCCTACGACGCATTTCTCAAGATCGAAGGGGTGGAGGGCGAGTCGACTCGCGACAAGCACGAGGGAGAGATCGAGATTCTGTCCTTCAGCTGGGGTATCTCGAACCCCACCACCATCGGATCGGGGACCGGGGCCGGCGCGGGCCGGGCGAGCCTCACCAGCTTCAACGTCATGAAGAAGAGTGACAAGGCGAGCCCCAAGCTCTTCCAGCACTGCGCCCAGGGCCGGCACTTCCCCAAGGCCACCGTGGTCTTCCGGGCCGCCGCCGGTGACAACAGCCTGGAGTATCTGAAGTACGAATTCGAAGAGGTGTTCGTGGAGTCGGTGCAGTGGAGCGGCAGCTCAGGCGGAGACGATCGTCCCACCGAGAGCCTCTCGCTGGCCTTCGGAAAGGTCGAGGTCACCTACACGCCGCAGACGGCGACGGGCGATCCGGGCGCACCGGTGGTGGCGAGCTGGGATCAGCGTTCTCGCACGGCCTGATTTCCACCCACACCCAACACTCCGAGGAGAGCGCCGGGATGGCATCCGCCAAGGCACGAGCGCTGTATGAGCGGGGGGACCTGGATCAGGCGATACAGGTCCTCAACGCCGAGGTCCGGGATCATCCCATGGATGCGTCCCGGCGCACCTTCCTCTTTGAATTGCTGGCCTTCGCCGGCGCTTGGGATCGAGCTGAGAAGCAGTTGGACGTGCTGGCTCGAAACGGGCAGGAGGCCGAAATGGGGACGCTCCTGTACCGGAGCGCGCTCCACGCGGACCGGGAGCGTGACGACATGTTCCGCTCCGGAGCGTATCCGCAGGGTGAGTCGGGTCCCCCGGCGGTCTCGGGGACTGTGAACGGTCGTCGCTTCTCTTCTCTCGAAGACGCGGATCCCCGACTGGGCGGGCGGCTCGAGATCTACGCCGCCGGACAGTACACCTGGCTTCCATTGGAGCACATTGCGGTAATCCGGGCGGAGGCCCCCCGTCGGCTTCGGGATCTTCTCTGGATTCCCGCCCAGGTGGTTCCGGGTCCGAAGATGAAGGGGATGGAGCTGGGCGAAGTCCTCATCCCGGCTCTCAGTCCCCTGACCCATCTTCACCCCGACGGTCCGGTCCGACTGGGCCGAGAGACCACCGTCGCTGCACTGGACGGATCAGAGGAGGCGCTCTACGGCCCCAAGCTCCTCCTCGCCGACGACGAATTCATTCCCTTCCTGGATCTTCGGGAGGTCGTCATCGACCAGTCTGAAGATCCCGATTTCAACGACTGAGTCGGGCATGGACGCCATCGAGCCCTTCCTCCAGCCCATTGCCGGCGACGATCCTGCGGGTCCCAGTCTCCGGTACGACCCCGTCTACGACGAGATCAAGCGGGCCCGGGAAGAGGAAGACGACAACCTGCCCCAGGGGGAGTGGAAGCGGGAGCTCAAGGTCGCCGACTTCCCCCTCGTCCGGCGGTTGTCCACCGAGGTCCTGACCGAGCGCTCCAAGGACCTGCAGATCGCCGCGTGGTTGGCGGAGGCGTGGACCCGTCTCGAGGGGTTCGACGGGATGACCCGGGGCTTCGTCCTCCTCCGGCGCCTCATGGAGGAGTTCTGGGACGGCGTGCACCCGGAGATCGACGAAGACGGAGACATGGAGTTCCGGGCAGTTCCCCTGGAGTGGGTGGGGCGGTACCTGCAGGCATCGGTTGAAGTCGTCCCCCTCACGGAGGGGGGATACGGGTACCTGAATCACCGACAGAGCCGCCTGGTTCCCTCCGAGGAGGAGGCCGAGAAGGACAGCCAGAAGCGCCAGGCTCGCCGCGACGCAGAGGAGTCGGGCCAGGTGACTCCGGAAGCATTTGACGAGGGGGTTCTCACCTCGTCAAAGGATTTTCTCCGCTCGACCCTGCAGCTTCTGGAAGAGGGACAGGAGCAGTTGTCGGAGTTGGAGAGCCTCTGCGACGAACGGTTCGGAGACGTTTCGCCCAACCTCATCCCGCTCCGGGAGCTCCTGGAGACGGTCCACCGGCTCGGCACCCAGAATCTGCAGCGGAAGCTGGAGATCGATCCGGATCCGGTGACCTTCGACGAGCCGGAGAGCGAGGAGGGGGAAGCCGGGTCGGCCGAAGGGGAGGCTGCTGGAGGTGGGGCCGAGGGAAGCGCCACAGCCGGCGTGCCCATGGAGCTCGGATCGACGTCGGACGCCGTGCGCCTTGCGGTGGAGTCGGCCCGCTTCCTCCGCCGGGCGCAGCCGACGAACCCCTCTCCCTACCTCATGCTCCGGGGGCTGCGCTGGGGTGAACTGCGGGCCGTGGGTGAGCCGGTGGAGCCCAAGCTCCTCACCGCGCCCCCGACCCCGGTCCGAACCCGCATCCGCGCCTTCGCCCTCGATGGCAAGTGGGATCAACTCCTGGATGCCTGCGAAGAGGTCATGGCCACACCCCACGGGCGAGGTTGGCTCGATCTGCAACGCTACGTCATGGAGGCATGCGAGGCGCTGGGTGCCGACTATGATGCGGTAGCCGGAGCCGTCCGAACCGAGCTGCAGGGGCTCCTGCAGGATCTCCCCGGGTTGGCCGAGGCCACCCTCATGGATGATTCCCCGACGGCCAACGAAGAGACGCGCACCTGGCTGCGGGAGCAGGTGGGGGTGGGTCGGGACGCGCCGACCGGTGATGTCTCCGGAGATCCCGATCGGGCCTTCGATCGCCGGGTGGCCCGGGTCCGGACCAGCAATCCCCAGGAGGCCATCCAACTCCTGATCCAGCAGGCCAATCGGGAGCGGAGCTCACGGGCGCGCTTCCTCCGTCGGTGTGAGGCTGCCGCCATCATGGTGGACACGGGGCTCGAGTCGGTGGCTCTGCCCATCCTCCGGGATCTGGCCGAGCAGGTCGAGCGACACAAGCTGGAGGAGTGGGAGGAGGGAGAGACGGTGGCGCGCGCCCTGTCCCTCCTCTCCCGTTCGCTGCTGCGTCGGAATGGGGAGTCGGGCGAGACTCAGGAACTCTACCTTCGGATCTGTCGCCTGGACCCCCTCGAGGCCATGAGGCTCGATGGTGGGGCGGGTAGCGGAGGATGATGGACCGGGGTCGACCCATTCGACCCTCCCTTCTGGACCGTCTGGTAGATACGGCTCCCGGGGAGGCGGCGGATCCGTCCGTGGGGCTTGCTGAGTCAAAGGCTCGTTTCGAGCGCTCGGTTCTCCGGGACCTGGAGTGGCTTCTGAACACCCGTCGGACCCTCCATCCCGGAACCCGTGCCCACCCCGAACTGCGTCGGTCCGTCCACAACTACGGGGTGCCGGAC
>PWZC01000040.1 GCA_003567615.1 Gemmatimonadota bacterium
CCATCCCGATCCCGCAGGATATCGATGTAGTCGATGAGAACGATGGCGTTGTTCACCACGATCCCCGCCAGGGAAATGATCCCGACCCCCGTCATGATGATGACGAAGGGCATCTGGAAGACGAGGAGACCAAGGAAGACCCCCACCGTGGACATGATGACCGAGGTCAGGATGATGAGGGGCTTCACCACCGAGTTGAACTGGCTGATGAGGATGAAGGCGATGAGGGCCAGAGCAATGAGGAAGGCCGTGGTGAGGAACTCCTGCGCCTCTCCCTGGTCCTCCAACTGCCCGGTGAAGCGCATCTGGTACCCGGCCGGGAGCTCTTCTGCCTCAAAGGCCGCCAGGGTCGCCATCACCTCCTGGAGCACGGCGTTGGAGTTGAATCCGGCCCGCACATCCGATGAGATGGTGGCCATCCGATCCATGTCCTTGCGCCGAATGGATCCCAGTCCCTCACCCACCTGCCAGTCCGCCACCGAGAGGAGTGGGATCTGGTCGCCCCCCTCAGCCACCACCACCAGATTCTCCAGCGAGGACAGTTCCCCCCGATGGATTTCAGCCAGGCGGACCCGGATATCGAATTCGTCGTTCCCGGTCCGATACTTGGCCGCCTCGACGCCCTGGATGGCACCCCGTATCGCACTTCCCACTTCGGCGGTGGAAAGGCCGAAGAGGGCGGCGCGCTCTCGATCCACGAACACGGAAAGCTCAGGGCGGGCCTCATCCAGATCACTCCCCAGCCCCACCAGGCGATCGGTGACCGGACTGCTCCTGAGAATGTCCAGGACTCGATCGGAGAGGGCTTTCAGCACCGCCGGATCGTCCCCGATGATCTCGAGGTTTACCGGTGCGCCTCCAGGGGGACCCATGTCCGGAGCCTCTGCCCGAACCTCGGCCCCCGCCAGATCCGCTCCGAGTCGCTCCTGGACCAGGGCCAGCGTCCGGAAGGAGTCCTGGCGGCGGTACTGATAGTCCACCATGGAGAGGGTGATACGTGCCTCATTCTCGGCGCTGGCGCCGCCCTGGAACATGAATCCCCCTCCGCTCCCCACCGTGGCCACCACTGACTCCACGTCATCATGACCGGGGATGTCCTTCAGCTCCTCCTCGAGCCGGAGGGTGACCCGGTCGGTCACCGCGACCCTCGTGCCCACCGACGTTTCCACATCGATGAGAAGCTGGGAAGGAGGGATGTCTTCCGGAAAGAATTCCACCCCATGATTGAGTGGGATGAAGAGGAAGAAGGTGGCCACGAAGGTCCCACCCGTCAGGGCCAACACGACGCTGCGATGCCCCAGCGCCCACCGGAGCGTGCCTTCGTAGCGATCCATGACCCAGGGAACGGTCCGAACCTGGAAGGCCCGTCCCACCCGGTCCAGCACCAGGCGGTGGAATGCCAGGAGGAAGACCACCGTGGCAACCAGAAGAGCGGCCGTGAGGGGGTTGACCGCGGTCACGCCCAGCAGGACCAGACCGGCGCCGGCCAGGAGCGTCCAGCGTGCGGTGCGCGTCAGCCCCGGTCCCGGCTCCCCTTCCACCCGCATGAAGAGGGCGCAGAAGGTGGGCAGGATCACCAGCGCCACGAAGAGGGAGCTGGACAGGGTGATGATGAGGGTCAGGGGGAGGAACTTCATGAACTCCCCGGTCACGTCCGGCCAGAACATGAGGGGGAGGAAGGCCGCCAGGGTGGTGGCCGTGGCGGCAATCACCGGAAGCGCCACCTCCCCGGTGGCCTTCCGGGCTGCACCCGCTGAACTCCACCCCTCCTCCATGTACCGGTAGATGTTCTCCACAATGACGATGGCATTGTCCACCAGCATCCCCAGCGCCAGGATCAGGGCGAAGAGCACCACCATGTTCATGGTTATCCCCATGATGGACAGCACCATGAAGGAAAGGAGCATGGAGGTGGGGATGGCCAGCGCCATGAACACGGACGTGCGAACCCCCAGGAAGAAGAGCAGGACGGCCACGATGAGGATCAGCCCGGAGATGATGCTGTTTTCCAGGGAGCTCACCATCATGGCGATGTCCCTGGACTGATCGCCGGTGATGGAGATCCGGGTGGAGGGCGGGAACAGGGACTCCATGGAAGCGATGACCTCCTTCACCGCCTCCGCCGTTTCGATGATGTTCTCCCCCGCCCGCTTCACCACGCTCAGCGTCACCACCGGGACCCCGTCAAGACGTGCGAAGGACGTACGATCGGCGAAGCCGAACTCCACCTCCGCCAGATCCCGGATGTAGACGGGTCTTCCGTCGAAGGTGCCCACCACCAGTTCCCCGATGATGGTGGGATCCACGAATTCCCCGTCCACCCGAACCAGGTAGTTCACGGGCCCCACCTCGATGGACCCACCCGGAATGTTCACATTCTCGTTCCGGATGGCGTCCACCACGTCGTCCAGGGCAAGTCCGTAGAATTGAAGCCGGGGAAGATCCACATCCACCCGGACCTCCCGCTCGAGCCCGCCCTGCAGATCCACCCGGAGGATCTGGGGAATCTGCTCGAGACGGTCCTGGAGCTCCTCCCCCAGCTCCTTCAGACGGACGAGCCCATACTCTCCGGCCAGGTTCACCTGCATAATGGGCGTCTCCGAGATATCGATCTCGATGATGCTGGGCTCCTCGGCATCGGATGGGAGGTCGGGTCTGGCCAGATCCACCTTCTCCCGCACCCGCTGCAGCGCCTCGTCCATGTCCACGGAAGTGGAGAACTCCACCGTGATGGACGAATAGCCCTCGGTGGAGGTGGAGGTCATTTCCCGGACATCGGCGATGGTGTTCAGCTCCTCTTCGAGGGGACGGGTCACCAGCGTCTCGACGTCGGCGGGGGAAACGCCGGGATAGACCGTGTTCACCACCAGAAGGGGGATGGCGATCTGGGGCGAGCTCTCCTTGGGGATGTTGAGGTACGCCAGCAGCCCCGCCACCGAGATGAAGACGAAGAGGACCACCACCGAGGTGGCGTGGGCGATGGAGAAGGTCGTGAGGCGGAACTCCTGGAAACGGGCCAGGAAGGACGGATCGTGCTCCGGGACGCCGGCCGCACCGCGCCGCCGGTCAGCCACCGTTGGTCTCCGTCGATCCCACCACCCGGACCCGATCCCCGTGGGCTACCTGCTGCTGGCCCACGACGATCAGCCGGTCCCCGGGCTCAAGTCCTTCCTCCACCACCACCTGGTTCCGCTGACCACCACCCAGTCGGAGATGTCGGCGCTCGGCCAGCGTTTCACCGTCCCGATCCACGGCGATGAAGGCGACGAAGCCTTCTTCCACACGGATGAGGGCGTCCTGGGGGACGACCATGGCGTCGTCCAGTTCGCGACGGACCAGTTCCATGTTGGCTACCATCTCGGGCTTCACACGCTGACCGGGGTTCCGGATGACCGTCTCCACCGGGAAGGTCCGATTGCGGGGGTTCACGGTAAGCCCCGAAAAGGTCAGTTGGCCCTCGTAGACGTCGCCACGAAGTGGATCGAAGGTGACCCGCACGGCGGTCCCCCGCTCGATGTCCGCGGCGAAACGCTCCGGAACCCCGCCGGCGACCTTGATGGGATCCACCTCCACCACCCGGAAGGTGGGAGTCCCAGCAGCCACCATGCTCCCAACCTCCACCTCCCGATCCTCGACGACCCCGTCGAAGGGAGCCCGGATCACGGTCCGGGACAGGCGTTCTTCCAGGGTACGCATGGCCGCCGCCGCCTGTTCGGCTCCGTAGCGGGCTTCCAGGTACGCCAGCTCGTTCCCGACTCCGTCATCCTCGAAGAGCCGGCGTCGCCGCTCCCAGGTCTCCCGGGCCAGGTCGGCCCGTGCCCGAGCCTCATCCACCTGACTCGTGAGGAGCGCATCATCGATCCGGGCCAGGGCCTGTCCCGTCCGGACCGTCGAGCCCTTCTCCACCAGGATCTCACGGATGGGACCGGCCTCCTCCGCCGAGACCACCACGTCCCGATTCGCCTGAACCGTTCCCGTGATGCGGACGATCTCGGTGAAGGGCTGGCGATCCAGCGTGAGGGTCTCCACGTTGATGACCCGGGTCACAGGGCGCTCGGAGGATGAGTCCTCCTCCCCAGCCCGGGCATCTCCGCCGCAGGCCACCAGGCTTGCCAGGAGCAGAACCCCTGTGAGGGCGACGGGGATCGATCTCCCGGCGCTCCGCGGGACAGGGCTGCCACCGAGGCGGGTCATGGGACTCGGGGAGGCCCCAAGGGGACCAGGGGTGGAGCGGGTGGATGCGGTCATGTCGTTTCTCTCAACGTGGGGATCTCTCCCACCAGTTCGTCCAGTCGGGCTCGGGCCCGCAGGTAGTCGAAGACGGCCTCGGCGTAGTTGAATTCGCTCTCCCGCAGTGCCACCTCGGCGTCGGTGAGCTGCAATCGGCCCCCGGTCCCCTCCCGAAACTCGGCGGAGGCGATCTCGAAGCCCCGGGTGGCCTGACCTACGGCGAGCCGCTGTGCCCGCGCGCGGAGGAGGGCCTCCTCCACCTCGTCCAGCACGTTCTTCACATCATCCCGGAGGCGATCCCGGCTGACCTCGGCACGGAGCCGTGAGGCTCGAAGCGAGGCTTGCCGCTGATCCACCCGAGCCGTGCGCTGGAATCCCGTGAACACCGGTACGCTGACCTGGATGCCCAGAAGGCGGCCGTATCCGCGCTGACGGGACGACCCGAAGAAGTCCAACCCCCCGTCCTGTTGCGCCTGGATCTGATAGCTCCCGAAGAGGGAGACCCGGGGTAGGAAGTCGGCCTGCTCGGCCCGGAGTTCGGCCTGCTTCAACTCCTCATCCAGTTCGGCCTGACGCAGAGTCGAGCTGGAGGTGGCGGCCCGGGCCATGAGGCCATTCAGGAGTTCCGGGTCCCTGGGGTCGGGTGCCGCCTCGCCGGCGGCCACGCCCATGAGGGTAAGAAGGCGCCCATTGGCCGGGTCGTTGGCCGCAGGCTCGTCCAGGTTCATGCGGGAGAGGGCACCCTCCGGCTGCAGGCGCGTTCCCTCCGGCAGGTCCAGCTCGGCCACGAGTTCCCGCTCGATGCGGAGGGCCGCGTTGGCGGCCCGCCGGAGCTGAGGGGCGAGGTTGGCCAACTCCACCTCCAGGCGCAGGACGTCGAACTCCGACGCCAGCCCGGCCCGCTGGAGAGCCTGGGTTTCGGCCAGGGATTCCACGACCCGCTCCAATGATCGTTGGATGAGGCGGGCCTGCTCCTCGGCCAGAAGCAGTTCGTAGTACGTGGTCCTGACCCGGGTCACCACCTCCTGGATCCGGCCCCGGAGCTGCTCGTCCTGGAGCGAGCGGAAACGCCCCGCCGCTCCCACACCGATGAAGGCCTGGGCTTCGAAAAGGGGCTGTTCCAGGGAGAGGGTCGAACTCCACACATTGTCCAGACCGAACGAGACAGGGACCAGTTCGCCGGGATCCGCCGACGGGTCGAAGAAGACCCGCGGCAG
>PWZC01000013.1 GCA_003567615.1 Gemmatimonadota bacterium
ATTCCGCCCCGGGTCAACGAGTCCCTCCGTCCATCCCCTCCTTCACGGGGTGCTCCTGCTGACCGTTGCCTTGATGGCAGCCCTCACTTCGGCCGAGCCCGCCCAGGCCCGGCAGAGCGCGGAGGTGACCATCGAGGCCCTCCTGGCTGCGCCCTTTCCCTACGGGATCCAGGCGGCTCCTGCCGGAGGAGGCGTGGCGTGGATCCAGAACGATCGGGGCGAGCGGAACCTCTGGGTAGCCGAGCCTCCGGCCTACACCGGGCGTCCCCTTACACGCTTCCAGGGGGACGACGGTCAGGAGCTCTCCATCGCCGACTGGACCCCGGATGGGCGCGGCCTCCTCTTCGTCCGAGGCGGTGGCCCGAACCGGCAGGGTGAACCCCCAAATCCCACCAGCGACCCTGCCGGTGCCGAGCAGGCCCTCTGGTTCATCTCGCTGGACGGAGGTGAACCGCGACGCCTGACCGCCGTGGGAAACGCCGTCGTGGCGCCTGACGGGCAGCGGTACGCCTTCACCCGCGGAGGTGACATCTGGATCGGCAGGCTGGCGGAAGGAGACCCTGAGCGCTTCGCTCGGGTTCGGGGCGGTCCCGGACAGCTCCGGTGGTCTCCGGACGGAGGCCGTCTGGCCTTCACCAGCAGCCGGGGGACCCATGCCTTCGTGGGCGTCCTGGAGCTGGAAGCAGGGCGGATCATCTGGATGGACCCGGGCGTTGACGGGGACCGACATCCGGTGTGGTCGCCGGACGGAGACCGGCTGGCCTTCATACGCATCGCCGCCTCGTCGGCATCCACCAGCTTCAGACCCCTCCGGGAGACCCATCCCTGGTCCATCCGTGTGGCCGACCCTGCCACCGGGGAGTCCCGGGAAGTCTGGCGCGCCAATGCCGGCGTGGGGAGCCGCTTCTGGGGAGGCGTGAACATGCCCAATCAGCTCCTGTGGGGCGATGGGAACCGCCTCGTCTTCGCATGGGAAGGAAGCGGATGGTTGAACCTCTACGCAGTTCCCGCCACCGGGGGCGCCGCCTCCGCCCTGGCCACCGGTCCCTTCGAAGTGGCCGACGCCCTCCTCTCGCCGGACCGGCGTCACGTCGTCTTCAGCTCCAATCAGGGCGATATCCATCGCCGGCACCTCTGGCGCGTTCCGGTAGCGGGCGGTCCAGCCGACCTGCTCACCGCCGGGGAGGGGATCGAATGGGAGCCGGTGCCCCTCAGCGAGGGCGGGGTCGCCTTTCTCCGGTCGGATGGCCGGACGCCGGCCCATGCCGCCATCCTGGAAGCCTCCGACATGGCGGCGGGGAGTGGGGAACGGGCCCGGCCCCTCATCGCACGCGGTGCGCCCGGCGGGATCCCGGACGATTTCCCCGACAGCCGTCTGGTGGTCCCGGAGCCGGTCATGATTCCGGCCCAGGACGGGCTGGTGGTTCCAGGGCAGCTCTTCCTCCCCCCGGATCTGGCGCCAGGTGAGCGCCGGCCCGCCATCGCCTATTTTCACGGCGGCTCCCGTCGGCAGATGCTCCTGGGCTTCCACGACCGCATCTACTATCACCACGCCTATGCGCTGAACCAGGCTCTGGCACTGCAGGGCTACGTGGTCCTTTCGGTGAATTTCCGCAGCGGGACCGGCTACGGGATGGAGTTCCGCGAGGCGCTGAACTACGGAGCGGCCGGGGGAAGCGAATTCCAGGACGTTACCGGCGCCGGGCTCTGGCTTCGGGCTCGCCCCGATGTGGACCCGAACCGGATCGGACTCTGGGGCGGCTCCTATGGAGGGTATCTCACCGCGCTCGGGCTGGCCCGGGCTTCGGATCTCTTTGCCGCCGGTGTGGACGTCCACGGGGTCCATGACTGGAACGTAGGCATCGCCACCTTCCGGCCCGACTACAACCCCCTGGCGGACCCCGAGAAGACCCGGATCGCCTTCGAGGCGTCACCCATGGCCCACCTGGACACCTGGCGCTCCCCCGTCCTCCTGATCCACGGCGATGACGACCGGAACGTGCGCTTCGTGGAGACGGTGGATCTTGTGGAAGCGCTCCGGGAGCGGGAGGTGGAAGCGGAGGTCCTGGTCTTCCCCGACGAGGTCCATTCCTTCCTCCTCCACGGGAACTGGCTCAGGGCTTACGAAGCCACCGCCGACTTCTTTCGGCGGAAGCTTTCGCCCTAGACCCCCTCCGGGACCGGAGTCCGTTACCGGCACTGGACTCCGGTGGCTCAAGATCCCTGTCAGCGCCGTCGAAAAAGGGGAGGGGTCGTTCGCCGCCGCTTTCGGATCTTGCAGGATGGCAGCCCCTCGGGCATCCTGCCCGGACCGCCGGTGGGCCGTTTCGCTCAGGACCCTGAATCCTGAGCGTTTCTTATGGTGGCATGGTGCCTGCCGCTTGCCAGGGCAGAGTTTGGTGTCTTCGCCTGGCTCCGGTGCCGAGGAGGGGATCCCGGCTCCATCCATCCGTTCCCCTCGCCGCGGGAGGTTCCGTTGCCACGCCTAGAACATGACATGGCTCAGGAACGTCCCGAGGCCGGTCGCGGCGTAGGGGCCCGCAAGGGTCCGTGGAGAAAGCCGGGTCAACGAGGCGTCACCCTCATCGACGTGATCCTGATCCTGGTCATCGTGGGAACCCTGACGACCCTCTCCGTCCCCGCCTTCCGCTCTTTGAGCAACGACCTGCGGAGCGCTGTGACGGAAACCTCCGCCTTCGTGGCCCAGGCTCGTTCCCAGGCCATGTCCACCAGTTCCTCCCTTCGGATCCGGGTCGTGTCGGACCAGGAGCTCCTCGGTGAGCGGAACCGGAACTGTAGGGCAACCGGAGGCTGGGAGGCGGACGGCCGAGTCCGGCTGGAGTACCGCGAAGGCCTTCGTCTGTCCGGTCCGGAGGTGGATTCCGTCCTCCTCTGCTTCGACAGTCGGGGCGTATCCGATGCCAATCCCACCTTTCTCCTGACCGACCGGGAAGGACGAAGCCGTGAGATCGAGGTGCTCCTCGGCGGCGGAGTCGTGGATCGGGATCCAGGGGGTGGAGAATGAACCGGGCCGAGCGTCCGGACCGGAGGCGGGAAGGTGGAAGGATCCGGGGGGCGGGGTCCTCCCGGATCCTGGACCGGAGTGGGTTCTCGCTGGTCGAGGCCATCGTGGCGCTGGGCATACTGGCTGTCCTCCTGGGAGCGGTGGTGCCCTCCTTTGCCCGGAACGTCCGCCTCAACACCGACTCCGAGCTGAGGGGGTGGGCCGTGGCCGTGGCTCAGGAAGAACTCGACGCCCTGCGGGCGTCCGGAAGCTGGCCGGCGAGCGGAAGCCAGCGGACGGTAACGGCCGGGCAGGCCACCTTCACCGCGCACCTCACCTACGCCCGATACTGTCAGGGGGCCGTCTGCTATGACGGGGCCCGTCACGTTTCACTGGAGGTCCGTCATGCGGGCCAGACGCTATATATCGTGGAGACGGTCTTTACCGTCCTCGACGGGACAACCGGCAGCGGCGGGATTTAGTCTTCCGGAGCTGATCATCGTCATGGTGGTGATGGGGGTCATCATGGGACTCCTGCTTCCCCTGGTTCTCGGGAGTCGGGATGCCCTGCGAGGTGACCAGCGCCGCACCGGGGTGAACCAGGCCCTGCGGATCCCGTCGGAGATCATCGGCAACGATATCCGCATGGCTGGTGAGCGATTCGCGCGGTTGGGGAATACGGGCCTGCAGCCGGTTCAGATCGTTCCCGGCGGCACCGGCGCCAGCGATGAGATCATTCTTCGGCGGAACCGATCCGATGAAGTCCTCCCGGTTTGCGAGACGGTGCAGGGGAGCCAGAACTCGTTTCGCATCTACCGGCAGCAGGGGTGGCTCAATTCGCCACAGGGTGCGCCGTATCCCGAATGCGGTCCGGTCATGGATCCCGACGGCTGGCCTCGAAATCTTCGGGCCGTCCACGACCTTGCCGCAGCCACCACCACCGACGGCGTGCTCCGTGGGTTCCTCTACAATCCGTCGGCGGGTACCGGGCAGTTCTTCGACTTCCGGGTCCGGACGCCCCCGACGGTCACCTCGGGTCAGATCCTGCGGGAGGGCACCCCCTTCGCCTGGGACGGCTACCCCCTGGCCAACCGTCCCCGCGTCTACATCCTCGAAGAACGACGGTATCGGCTTCGGGACGGGTTCGTGGAACTCATCGTCAATGGCCGGGACCAGGATCCCCTCCGTGTGGCCGCCGGGATCGAGGATCTCCGCTTCCGCTATGTCCTCGATGACGATCAGGTCACCTCCATTATGCCCGAGGGGATGGGGTGGCGGAACATCCGGTCGGTGGAGGTTCTCATGACGGCCAGCTATGCGGAAGGCGCCGACGTCACCGAACGGACCCTGGCCTACCGCTACTTCCCCCGAAACATCCTGTCACGTTGAAGAGGCTCCCATGAACCGCCGCCAGGAGGGATTCGCCCTCGTCTCCGTGCTGCTGGCCCTTCTCGTCCTCGTGGCCCTCTCCGCCGCTCTGGTTGCCACAACCATGAACGAGATCATCTCGAGCCGGGCGGTCATGGCCCGAAGCAGCGGATTCTACGCCGCCGAAGCCGGTCTGAACATCCGGGGCGAGTTGGTGCGCGCCACCTTCCAGGGGTTCCAGCGTCCGGCCGGTGGCAGTCCGGGCGAGACGGATCCGTGCTCGACGGGGAACCTGGGAAGTGGGGATTTCCGCTGCATGGACTTCGCCTTCAACAGCCGGACCGTGTCCACCTATGTCCAGGAGGATCCCCGCAACAACGATCCTGACGACGGGGACCGGATGATCACGATCCCGCCCGGAGAGCGCTTCGCCGGGCTGAATGCCATCCAGTACCGCTATCATGTCATCTCCGAGGCCACCCCACCTTACCAGGATTCCCCGGAGGCCATGCTGGAAATGGTCTTCCGGACCCGCCTCGTGCCCCTCTTCCAGTTCGCGGCCTTCTACGACAAGGATCTGGAGATTCTCCCGGGGCAGCCCATGACGCTGTCGGGTCCGGTGCACGTGAACGGCGATCTCTACATGAACGGAGTCCTGGAGGTGCTGGGCGAGATCTCCGTGGCCCGTCGGGAGGGAGGAGGGGGCGGAGAGCTCTGGCGCGGACGCAAGGACGCCAATGCCTGCGACGGTCTTGTGCAGGTGGATGACGCCGATGTGGCCACCGACCCGAATCCCGCCATCACCTGCCCCCGAGGGGCCAAGGACCAGGACTATCTCAACACCTGGAACGGTCGCATCGAGGTGGATCTGGATGCTCTCCACGTCCCCCCCCGGGCCACCTTCGAGCCTGGCGGTGAGTACTGGCGCGCCGCCGATCTGGTGGTGGCCCTGGATATCCGGAGCGCCGATGCCTCGGAGTGGCGGCTCATGGTGCCGAATCGGGTCTTCACCGGCGGCCGGGATGGGATCACCGCCAATGAGGCGCTGACCCAGATCCTGAACG
>PWZC01000260.1 GCA_003567615.1 Gemmatimonadota bacterium
GACTCGGCGTCATCCACTGCCCGGAACACCCGGGCCGCAACCAGCTGTCCCGAGGTGAAGTCGGGGAGGCGGGCGAGCCCGTCCTCCACAAGAGAGAGGGCCTCGTCCAGATCCCCCTTCCGACGGTAGGCGTCCGCCAACGGGGCGAAGGCACGGCCCTCCGGGTCCCTCTGGGACCAGAAGCGGGCCCGGAGTTCACGAATCTCCTGGTCGACGGCCTGGGACACCGGATCTCCTCCGACGATGGGATGGGTGACGGCGAACCGGCCGGAGACCCTCCATGGGCCCCATGGAAGCCGACCTGGACCGGCCAGGGCGCTCCAAGACCGGGTTCCGCCAAGTTACCGGGGCTCTTCCCGGGGTGTCAACGCACCGTCTTCCGGGGTGGACTGGTTGAGAGCCTCCCGGGCTTCCATTAGTATGGGCGTTCCATCGGACCAACCGGTCGATCGACCATCGAACGCGTTCGATGAGGGTATCGGCACAGGGCTCCAGGCAGTGAAGGACCCCGATTCCGAACCAACCTCGGGTTGGGCTGTATAAGGAAGGGTTTCACCGGGCGATCCACGCCCGTTGAAGGGAGCATTCGGTCCGCGCCACCACGGCCCGGTTCGATGATCCAAGGAATTCAAGAGGCGCCTGGAACAAGGAGTGGCTTGCCCATGATGCGGCAGATGCGGGAAAACACCAAGTGGATCATGCTGATCACGGCGGCCGCCTTCGTGGCCCTCATGGTTTTCGAGTGGGGGATGGACGCCAGCGGCCAGAGCGGCGGGGCCGGTGACGTGGGTCGGGTCGGCAGTACGAATGTGTCCGTCATTGACTACCAGAACGTCTACCGGAACCTCTACGACCAGATCTCGCGCTCACAGGATGAGCCCATCTCCACGGCGCAGAACCGTGAGATCGAGGATCTGGCGTGGAACGAGATCGTCAACCAGATCCTCATCCAGCAGGAGTTGGAGCGTCGGGGCATCCGGGTTTCGGACGATGAGATCCGCGCCGCCGTCCGGACGTCTCCGCCTGAGGGCCTCCGGGACGATCCGGCCTTCCAGACCGACGGGCAGTTCGATCCCCAGCGGTGGCAGCAGTTCCTGTGCAGCGCTGCTCAGGATCCCTTCTTCCTGCAGCAGCTCGAGCAGTACTACCGGGACGTGATCCCCCGGAGCAAGCTGGTCAGCCAGTTGACCTCCGGTGTGTTCATCTCCGATGAGCGCCTCTGGCAGGAGTTCCGGGAGCAGAATGAGCAGGTGGAGGTGAGCTTCGTCGCTCTCTCCGCCGCCAACCGGGTTGCCGACTCCGAGGTTCCCGTAAGTCGGGACGATGTGGAGGCCTACTACCGGGAGAACCGGGACGACTTCGCCATCCCGGCTGCGGCGCAGATCCGATTCGTCTCCATGACCAAGGCTCCCACCGCCGCCGATACCGTAGCGGCGGAGGAGCGGGCGCAGCGGATCTACGAGCGAATCCAGGAGGGCGAGTCGTTCGAGGATCTGGTAGACCTGGAGAGCGATGACCGCCAGAGCGCGGCCCAGGGAGGCCAGCTCCCACCCTTCTCCCGGGGCGCCTGGCCCGAGGCCTTCGAGGAGGCGGCCTTCAACCTGCCCATCGGCGAGGTGAGTGAGCCCATCCGCACCCCCACGGGGTGGCATGTGCTCGAGGTTCTCTCCCGGGAGGATGACCAGGTAGAGGCCCGGCATATCTTCGTCAGCCTGGACCGGACCACCGATTCGGAGATCCGCCTCCTGACCCGTGCGGACTCCCTGGAGACGATGGGCCGGAACATGACGCTGGACGAGGCCGCTTCCCGCATGGGCCTGTCCGTCCAGGAGGGGGAGATTACCGAGGACTTCGCCATCCTGCCCGGTGTCGGAAACGCCGACGAAGCGCAGATCTGGATCTTCGAGGAGGGTGAGGGCGCGCCCGGCGAGGTGAGCCCCGTCTTCGAAACCCGCGAGGCCTTCTACATGCTGGAGGTGACGGGACAGTCTCGGGCGGGCTTCCTTTCGGTAGACGACGTGGCCGGAGAGATCGAGGCGCGGATCCGGTTGGAGCGGAAGGTCGAGCGCACAATGGAAGAGGCTCGTGGACTTCGCGACGAGATCCGGGGAAGCGCCTCCCTCGAAGCGGTGGCCGAACGTATCGGGGTGGAGGTGAACACCTCCGAACCGTTCACACGGCTGGACTTCGTGCCCGGTCTCGGGAACCGCAACGCCGCCGTCGGTGCTGCCTTCAGCCGTCAGCCCGGTGAGATCGCCGGCCCGGTTCGGGTTGGGTCGCAGGTCTTCCTGATCCGTGTGGAAGACCGGATCGAGGCGGACCGGGAGACCTGGGAGATCCAGAAGCCCTTCCAGCGGGCGCAGCGCACCGCCCAGATCCGCCAGGAGCGTCTGGATCGGTGGATCGATGGTCTCCGTGAGGTGACGCGGATCCGGGACAACCGGGCCGAGTACTTCCGGATGGTGGAGCAGCAGGCCGATCGGCCGCAGATCCCCATGGCCTTCTGATCCGTTCAGGAAGGAAGGGACTCGGGAGCACAACGCTCCCGGGCACACGGAAGCCCCCGACGCCACGTTGGCGTCGGGGGCTTCTTCGTTGATCTCAGATTCTATGCCGGGGCCCCATCCACTCCCGCGGCCATCAGCTCTCTACTGCCGGGTCGTCAGCCGGCGGGTATCCCCGTTGTTCTCGTCATCGGTGGGCCGACTCTCGGGGGGCTCGCGCCGCTCCCCACGATCAGCCCCCTCCTCGGGAAGCTTGAGCTCCGTTTCGATTTCCCGGAGAGAACCCTTGAACTCCCGGATCCCCTTCCCCAGCGACGACCCGATCTCCGGGAGCCGCTTGGCGCCGAACAGAAGCAAGAGGGCCATGAAGATCAGAACGATCTCCCACATACCGAGTCCAAACATCGTCTACCTACCTCCCATACGGACCGCTCGGGTCCGATCAGATCAGGGAACGGGCCACCACGGCCGTAATGAGAACGCCCACCACCGTGAGCACATTCAGGGAAACCGACAGGGGACCCAGGGTCAAGGCCACCGCCACCAGGTCCACGTGAAGCGGACCCAGGGACGCGGCCACCGACGTGGTCAGGAAATCACGGGCAGCGCTGTCCGGAAGGAACCGCTCGCTGAGAAGCGTGAGAAGCCCCCCCAGGAAGAGTCCGATCACCAACACCCAGAAGGCCCGACGGCCGGACCGCCTCTGGTGGGAATCCAGAAGACCGTTCACCGGATCCCTCCGGGACTCCGCGCCTCAGGTAGCGTACGATTCATCTTGGGAAGCTAACCAATCTGCTGCCAGGGGACACCTCGACCGGGGGGACCGTGAGATCCACCGGGCAGGACGGCTGGAGCGGTTCGAGTGCGACGATCTCTAACGACTCCGCTCGATGGCGTAGATGATGGCGGCCCGGAGGGCTTCCACCGCCGGCCCTTCGGCCCCTACCGACACCAGCGCCGCCTCCGCCCGGGCCGCAAAGGTCTCTGCGCGTTGCCGGGCATAGTCGAGCCCCCCCACATCCCGCACGATTGAGACGATCTCCTGGATCTCCTCATCGGAGGGATCGAGGCGGGTGAAGAACCGACGGATGCGGCCCTCGTCCTCGGCATTCACCCGTCGCAGGGCCTCCACCAGGGGAAGCGTGACCTTCCGTTCCCGGAGGTCGTGCCCCGTGGGCTTTCCGGTGATCTCCTCGTCCCCCACATAGTCCAGGAGGTCATCGGCGATCTGGAACGCCATGCCAAGGGCGTGGCCGTACGTGCGGAAGGCCTGGCGATGCTCGCTGCACCCCACCAGTGCCCCGATCTCGCAGGCGGCCGCCATGAGACTGGCGGTCTTGGAAGCGATGAGCCGGTCGTAGTCGTCCTCCGAGAAGTCGAGGGCGTCGAAGGAGGTGAGCTGCCGGAGTTCGCCCACACTCATTTCGCTCGAAGCCTGGGCCAACGATGAGATGGCGGAGAGATGACCAAGACGGGCCAACTCCCGAATGGAGCGGGCGTAGAGGAAATCCCCGGTGATGACGGCGATCTGGTGCGTCCAGAGTTGGTTCACCGTGGGCATGCCCCTCCGGAGGACCGAGTGGTCCACGGCGTCATCATGGACCAGCGTCGCCAGGTGCACCATCTCCACCACCGCCGCCAGGGGAACGGCGTCGGCATGGGGCCGACCGCCAACCTGGTTTGCCAGGAGGAGAAGGGTCGGGCGGAAGAGTTTCCCTCGCATCTTGAGGAGATACTCGTTCACCTCCTCCTGCATATGGAAGTCCGCCGATAGGATGCGCCGCATCTCCTGAACCACATCGTCCAGGAGGTGCCGCACCGGATCCTGGATGCGGGCGAGGCGCGAGATCTTGGGCGCCATGGCCGGGGGTGAAGGGTTGATCATCTGCTCGCGTAGGGGACGGGAATCAGGCCGGCCGCAGCCGGGCCTCCCACCTCGCGTCACCGAAGCTCCCTGAGTCGCTCCGTGACGTCCCGGAAATTGATGTCGAGGGAGAAGACGCGTTCGTAAAACTCCCGTGCCGACTCCGGGTTCCCTGCGCTCTCATGCGCCTGGGCCAGAAAGTAGTATATCCCGATCAATTCGTCTTCCACATCGTGCCCTACATCCAGGGCCCGTCCGAGCAGTCTTGACGCCACCTCCGGCTCCCCCTTCTCCAAGAAGCACTGCCCCACCATCTCGTACGAAGCCAGGTGCCGAGGCTTGGCCCGGATCACCTGCTGAAATTCGGAGATGGCCTCGTCCAGAAGCCCCATCTCCTTGAACGCAGCTCCCAGATCATACCGAGCGATGATGTCGTCAGAGGGCATGTCCCGCGCCACCTTCTGCCGGAACTGCGCCAACATCCGGGCGAAGTCGGCCTCCTCGTCACCGGAGGGATCGGTGACGGGGACCTTCCATCGGAAGGACTCGCTGGGTGCGGCGGGGCCGTCCAACACCATCCCACCGAGGTTCACGAAGTCCGATGGAGGCGGGCCCTCGGGCGTCGTCGGGGCGTCCACCGGCGGCGACGTCTCTGCCGCCTCATCCAGCGCCGTGAGCCGGGCCAGCGCTCGGAGTGCCCGGGGGTTCCGGGGGTCCAACGCCAGGATCTGCCCGTAGACCGCTTCGGCCTTCCGACCGGCGCCGGTGCGCTCCAGCACCTCGGCCAACTCCACGAAGGCCGGAACCAGAAGGGCCCGATCCCGGGTCTGGTGCGCGTACTCCACCAGGCGCTTGTGGGGAACCAGGTCGTCAGGGTCCAGGAAGATGATGTCCCGGACCACCCGCATGGCCTTTTCCGGGTCCCCCATCTCCGAGTAGGTCTCATGGGCCTTCCGGAGGGCGATCCGGGCCTCCTCCTCCATCCCCTCTTCCAGGAGAACCGCACCCAGGCGCCGCCAGGC
>PWZC01000354.1 GCA_003567615.1 Gemmatimonadota bacterium
GCGTGCGGCTCACCCCCAGCCGCTCGGCCACCTCCGTCTCGATGATCCGGCTTCCCGGTGCCAACAATCCGTGAACGATCAGTTCACGAAGACGCTCGTAGGCCAGCTCGGTACGCCCCAGGCGATCCCCGTTGTTGCCATCCCTCGAATCCTCCATCCGGTGGTCTCCATGTTCGGGAAGAAGTGCATCGGCCGCCGCGACCGAACAGGTGGTGGGAGATGCGGAACGAGGGCCGGTGGCAGGCGTTCTCCGGCAACACCGCAGCGGCCTCTTCGCTACACAGCACAGACTCTCAAGGTACCACAGACTGACCTCGGCCGCCTCCTCCCGAGGCGTGTCCCGGGTCGGCGGGGGGAGGCGGAAGCAATACGCTGGCCCCCCAGAGCAGGATCGCCGAAACCGCCACCGCCGGGAGCATGGCCGGGACGCCGAAGGGTGAGCCGGCCAGATACCATCCGAGGGCGGTCCCTCCTCCCCCCAGGATCCCGGCTACACCACCGGCGGGACTGGCTCCCCTCCAGAGGTATCCGGCGTACAAGGGGACGAGAAGTCCGGCGCTGTACATGGTGTAGGCGAAGACCACGGCGGTGACGATATCGGGCATGACCCAGGCCACCAGGAGGGCGGCCAGGGCGAAGACTCCCACGGCCCATTGGCCCACCCGCATCATGGACCGGTTGGACCGGGCCGGTCCCGCCAGGGGCTGCACCAGGTCCCGTGTCAGGTTGACGCTGGCACTCAGGAGGATGGAGTTGGACGAGGTGACGATGGCCGAGACCACCACGGCGATGAGGATCCCGCCGGCCACCGGCGGCATGAGCGATCCCACGGTCACGGCGAAGACATCGCTGGCTGCGATCCCCTCCCCCAGGAGCGCCCGTCCCCCCATCCCCAGAACCGAGACCAGGAAGTAGCCGATGAACGCCGCCGGGATCAGCCAGAAGAGGGCCCGTCTCGCCGTGTCCGGATCCCGGGCGGAGAATACCCGGCTGAAGATGATGGACTGGGAGACGGCGGTGATCCCGAAGGCCGCCACGGCGAACCCGGCCACCTCAAGAGCGGTGGACGTGCCCAGGGGACGGAGGAGCTCCGGCGGCAGGACGGCCAGGAGATCCCGGACCCCAGCTGCGATCCCTTCCCCGCCCCTCAAGGCGCCGCTTCCCCCAACGCCCCCCCCACCCGCCACCACGAACCACGCGCCGAGCGAAAGCCCCACCAGGATGAATCCCGCCTGGAGGGCGTCCGTGAGCGCCACCCCACGCATTCCGCCAAAGAGGGAGATGAGGGTGAAGGACACCACGCTCAGGAGCATGGCCACCGGGCGGGTGAGGTCGGTGAAGGCCACCAGGGTACCCGTCATGGCGATGACCTGAACGGCGATCACCGCGATGTCGCCGAAGATGATGAGCACCGATCCCAGCACCCGCGCCGGATTCCCGTAGCGGAGCCCCAGCATGTCGGGCACGGTAAACTGCTCCGCCTCCCGGAAACGGCGGGCCAGGAAGAAGGCGGCGGCGGCGATCCCCAGCAGTGCGCCCAGACCGCTGAACCACCAGTCCACGCCCAGGACGTAGAAGCTTCCCGTCCACCCCACCACCGTGGCCCCGCCGATGAAGGTGGCGAAGAGGGGGCCCAGGAGCATGGGTCCGGACAGGGATCGCCCCGCCAGGGCGAAGTCTTCCAGCGACTGGACGCGGTGCCGCTGAAGGACGCCGATCCCGACGATGACGGCCAGGTAGAGGATGATGCCCAGGGTCAAGGCAGATCAGCCTCCCCGAACCGTCTCGAAGACCCGGAGAAAGCTGTTCCCCATGACCTTCTCGATGTCCGGGTCGCTCATCCCCCGGCGCCAGAGCGCCTCGGTGATGCGGGGGTAGTCCCGCACCGTGTCGAATCCTTCGGGGGTGGGGACGGGGCCTCCGTCCAGGTCGGCCCCCAACCCCACATGGTCGGCTCCTACAACCTTCACCAGATGAAGGATGTGATCGAGGATCCGCTGGAAGGGAGGGCGGGGACGGGGGGCTCCGAAGACGCCTCTCAGCCGCTCCGCCGCCACCCGGTCCAGCTGGTCGCGGGGAATGGGAGGTCCGTCGTGACGCAGGCTCGCCAGCGCCGCCCCGGGATCGGGGTTCACCCGGTCGCAGGTGGCCTGATCCAGGATCTCATCCACGAAGTTCACCCCGATGACGCCGCCGGTGTCCGCCACCACCCGGGCCAGCTCGTCCGTCAGGTTTCGGGGATGGTCGCAGATGGCCCGGGCCGACGAGTGGGAGGCGATGACGGGGGCGCTACTCGCACGGGCCACCTCCCGCAGCGCCGCATCGGAGACGTGGGAGACATCCACCAGCATCCCGAGGCGATTCATCTCGGCCACCACCTCCCGGCCGAAGTCGGCCAGGCCTCCCACCCGCGGCAGGTCGGTGGACGAGTCGATCCACTCCAGCGAGGTGGCGTGGGTGAGGGTCATGGAGGAGACCCCCAGATTAGCGTAACGCTCCAGGAGTCCCAGATCGCCCTGGATGGCCAGCCCCCCCTCCACCGCCAGCACCGCCGCCAGGCGCCCCTCCGCCGCCAGCGCCCGGACCTGGGCGGCCGTGGTGGCAAGTCCCACCCGGGATGGATGGCGGGCCAGGAACATGTGGAAGGCGGCGATCTGTTCCAACGCCCGGCGCGCCGCCTGATCCGGTCCGTAGATCACATCGACCCACGCCGCGAAGACCTGGACCTTGACCCCACCGTCGCGCCACGCGTCCAGATCGGCCTGGGCCGTTCCGGGAAGGCCCAGATCGATCCCGTCCACCACCACACGCTGCAGGGAATCACAATGGGCATCCCAGACGAAGGCGCGACGATGGATCTCCAGGGCTGGGGCAGGGATGGCTCCGCTCATGAGAGGAATTCCGTGGCTCGGGGAGGGATGGGTCAACTCAGGCAAGGGCTCCTCTCGGGGACGGGGTCGGGGCCGGGGGAGGCGCGGCACCTGCGCCGGCGGTCTCGAAGATGCCGGCCGGGGCAGCCACTATGTATACGTCTCTGTATTCTGACATGACACCGGTGATCCCGCCATAGCCTTCACCCCGCCCGGTGCACCTGTGGCCACTACTGGATCCGGGGCCGCCCCCGCCGGGCCCGGAGCCGCCCCAACGCCGGACCCGCTACTGCCAGGACCACCAGCCCCCACAGCCCCGCAGCCAGGGGAGAAGGGAAGAGGGCGTCCCCCACCCCGTCACCCAGCGCCAGGGCCCGCCGCAGATTCCGCTCCGCCAACGGCCCCAGCACCAGCCCCAGGATCACCGGTGCCAGGGGGACCCGGCCCCGCCGCAAGAGGTAGCCCAGGATTCCACACCCGGTCATGATGACCAGGTCGAAGGGGTTCCGATTCACCGCCAGCACCGCCACCACGGCGAGGCCGGCCACTCCAGGCATGAGGATCCACCCCGGAACCCGGAGGAGGCGCACGAAGACGCCCACCAGCGGCAGGTTCAGGAGGAGGAGGAAGAGGTTCCCCACGTACATGGAGGCGGCGAGCCCCCAGAACACCTCGGGGTTCCGATCCAGCAGGAGAGGGCCAGGGGTCACCCCCAGCGCCAAGAGGGCGCCCAGGAGAACGGCGGTGGTGGCGCTCCCCGGGACTCCCAGGGTGAGGAGGGGGATCATGGCGCCGGTGGCGGCAGCGTTGCTGGCGGCTTCCGGGGCGGCCACCCCGCGCGGATCCCCCTTCCCGAACTTGCGCTCCGGCCCACCGGTCCGGGTCTCGACCCCATAGGCCACAAAGGTGCTGACGGTGCCCCCGGCGCCGGGGAGCACTCCCAGCAGGAAGCCGATCCCGCTTCCACGAAGGACGCTTGCCCCAACATCCCGGAGCCCGGCCAGGGTGAGCCGCACCCTGCGGATCGGCGGGGCCAGGAGGGCCCCGGCCCCGGCACGCTCCACCGCCAGGATCACCTCGCTGACTGCAAACAACCCCAGCGTCACCACCACGAAATCCAACCCGTCGAAGAGGTCCAGTCGCCCGAAGGGGAAACGGGGGATGCCGCTCTGGGGATCCAGGCCCACCGAGGCCAGGAGGAGCCCGGTGCCCACCGCCACCAGCGACGCGGCGGGACGCGCTCCCGAGAAGCTGGCCACGGCGGCGAAGGCGAGCACCATGAGGGCGAAGTACTCCGCCGGACCGAAGCGGAGGGCCCAGCCCGCCAGGAGGGGCGCCAGGAGCACCAGTCCGAAGATGGAGAGCGTCCCCCCTACGAAGGATGCCACCGCCGAGATGGCCAGCGCTTCCCCACCCCGCCCCGCCCTGGCCATGGGATAGCCGTCCAGCGCCGTCACCACCGCCGCCGGCGTCCCGGGCACGTTCAGGAGGATGGTGCTGATGGAGTTCCCGTACTGAGAGCCGTAGTAGATTCCCGCCAGGAGGATGAGCGCGGACTCGGGCGGGATCCCCACGGCGAAGAGGAGGGGGAGAAGGAGGGCGATGGCGTTGATGGGCCCGATTCCGGGCAGGAGCCCCACCACCGTCCCCAGGACCACGCCCCCGAAGGCCAGGCTCAGGTTCAGGGGGCGGAGGGCCACGGCGAAGCCGTCGGCCAGGAGGGCGAAAGGCTCCACCTCAGCCGCCCCCCGGTGTCGGGGCCAGGAAGAGGGCGCCCACCGGGAGCGGCACCCCCAGCGCGTAGACGAAGAGGAGGTAGAGCGCCACCGCAATGGCGGAGCCGGCGGCCAGGGCCCGGGTGAGGGGGGCCCCCAGGAGCATGGCGAGGCCGGCCATGGCGCCCCCGGCCGTCACCATGAACCCCAGCCACGGAATGAGGAACGGGATGGCCAGGAAGAGGGCGCCGGCCAGCACCGGCCGTA
The DNA here is from genome assembly GCA_003567615.1 of Gemmatimonadota bacterium. Classification (GTDB taxonomy): domain Bacteria; phylum Gemmatimonadota; class Gemmatimonadetes; order Longimicrobiales; family Gaopeijiaceae; genus PWLA01. The sequence goes on from PWZC01000354.1 coordinate 4,853, forward strand.
CGATGCCGGTTTCCCCCGGCCCGCTCCCCGGCGCCCCCGTGTGGGGCCGGAGCGCCAGCGCCACAGATCCCGCCAGCATCAGCGCCACCGCCAGGAGGGGCAGGGCCCGGGGGCCGGCGGCGTCGGTGACGAAGGCCACCTGGTAGCCCCACGCCTCCCACCCGGCGGCCAGGGCCACGACGGCTGCGGCGACCCACACCCAGCGAGCGGCGCCTCCCTTCCCCCCACCCATCCCAACCCCGGGGTGAACGCCCCCTCGCTCTGCGCCCCCATCCTTCCCGACCCCGGGCCGCACGCCCCCTTCCCTCATGGAAGGAGTCCCACCTGGCGCGACAACTGGCGGAGATTCCGGACCTCGCCCTGGACGAAATCCTCGAAGTCCCGCCCCACCAGGAACCAGGGAGCCAGGCGGCTCCGCTCCCGCTCCAGGGCCCACTCGTCCGACGCTGCCACCTCTTCCACGAGGCGAACCCAGCGGTCGTATCCTTCCGCCGAGATGCCCGGAGGCAGGTAGAAGCCGCGCCAGGTGACCCA
>PWZC01000213.1 GCA_003567615.1 Gemmatimonadota bacterium
ATCGCCGGATGCGGATATGTGGGTTCGGAGCTGGGACGGCGTCTCCACGCCCAGGGGCACCAGGTCTGGGGGCTTCGCCGAAACCCCTCCGACCTGCCCGACGGCGTCGAGCCCGTGGCAGCGGACCTGCTGGATCCGGAGTTGGCGCGGCTCCTGCCCCCCGCCGAGAGGGTGGTCTACGCCGCCGCCTCCGACGGCGGGACTCCCGAGGCCTATCGGGCCATTTACGTGGACGGGGTCCGCAACATCGTGACTCAGCTCCATAAGCGGGACGGCCCCCCGGTGGAGCGCTTCATCTTCGTTTCGTCCACCGGTGTCTACGGTGACGCCGACGGTGACTGGGTCGATGAGGACACGGATACCGAGCCCGACTCCTTCCGGGGAACGGAGGTGCTCGCCGGGGAGGCGGTGACCCTGGCCGCGCCCTTCCCCTCGTTGGTGCTTCGCCTCGGAGGGATCTACGGCCCCGGGCGGGACCGCCTCCTGCGGATGGTGGCCCAGGGGCAGGCCCGGTGCCCCGGTGACGGACCCATCTGGTCCAATCGGATCCACCGGGACGATGCGGCTCAGGCGCTTTTCCACCTGCTGCAGATCCCGGACTTCAAGCCCGTCTATGTGGGGGTGGACGACCGGCCGACCCCCCTCTGCACGGTCTACCGGGAGGTGGCTCGGATGCTCGATGCGCCGGAGCCCGAGGTGGATCCGACGCGCGGCCGGGATCGTTCCAACAAGCGGTGCTCGAATCGGGGTCTGCGGGAGTCGGGTTTCACCTTCCAGTACCCATCGTTCCGGGAAGGGTACGGCGCGATGATCGCCTCGGGCGAGGCGGAAGGCTGAGGGGGGGCGTGACCGCCGGGCCGGCTGAAGGGGTCCGCACGCCCGTCGCCGCCGGGCCGGCCAAGAGGATCCGCACACCCGTCGCCGCCGGGCCGGCCAAGGGGGTCCTGTGACCGTCGCGGCCGTGATCCTGGGGGGCGTCGGGATCTTCCTGGTGGGGATGATCCTCCTCACCGAAGGACTGAAGGCGGCAGCGGGCGACTCCCTCCGGGCGGGTCTCCAGCGCTTTGCCCGGACCCCCGCCCGAGGGGTGGCGTCGGGCACCTTCATCACGGCCTTGGTGCAGTCGTCGTCGGCGACGACCCTCACCACCATCGGTTTCGTCAGCGCAGGGCTCCTCACCTTTCCCCAGGCGCTGGGCGTCATCTTCGGCGCCAACCTGGGGACCACCAGCACCGGCTGGATCGTATCGGTGCTGGGACTGCGAGTGTCGGTGGGTGCCATGGCCCTCCCCGTGGTGGGGATCGGCGCGCTGCTCCGCCTCCTGGGATCGGGGCGGTGGGCCCACGCCGGTATGGCGCTGGTGGGATTCGGGCTCATCTTCGTGGGCATCGACACCCTGCAGGAGGGCATGGAGGGGCTGGCGGAGCGAATCGACCCGGCCACCTTCCCCGGAGCCACCCTGGCCGGGCGCATCGTCCTCCTGGGGATCGGCTTCGCCATGACGGTGGTCATGCAGTCGTCCTCGGCGGCGGTGGCCACCACCCTCACGGCCCTCCACGCCGGCACCATCGGTCTGGAGCAGGCCGCCATCCTGGTGGTGGGCCAGAATCTGGGGACCACGGTGAAGGCGGCGCTGGCATCCATCGGAGGCTCCGTGTCGGTGAAGCGGACGGCGGCGGCCCACATCCTCTTCAACGTCATCACCGCCATCCTGGGCCTCCTTCTCCTTCCCCTCCTCCTCCGGGCATCGCTGGCCGTCACAGGACCCGACGATCCGGCCATCACCATCGCCCTCTTCCACTCCATCTTCAACGTGCTGGGGGTGGTGGTCCTCTTCCCCTTCATCGTGCCCTTCGCCGGCTGGGTCGAGCGGTGGCTCCCGGAGAAGGAGCTCCGACTCACCCGGTACCTGGACACAGCGCTCATCGAGTTGCCCTCGGTGGCGGTGGAGGCGTCGAGGCGCGCCGGGATCGCCATCTCCCGGGAGCTCTTCCAACAGGCGGCTCCCATCCTCCGGGGCGATCCCAAGGCCGCCGTGGAGCCGGGGCTTCTGGAAGGTGCCGGGGAGGGTGTCATCCGCCTGCGGGCCTTCCTCTCCGGGGTCCGGACGCCGGCCGGGGAGGAGGAGCAGTTCGCCCGCCACCTCTCGGTCCTCCACGCCGCCGACCATCTGGACAGGCTTCGCCGTGCCCTGGAAGAGCCGGTGCCCATCGATCCGCGGTGGGGAGCGAAGGTGGCGAAGATCCTGGAGGAATGGGCTGAGGGGGCCAACCCTGACGAAGGCGTTGCTCCCCCGGAAGAGCCCCTGCGCAAGCGCGCCGCAAAGCTGGCCGAGGTACGGAAGCGGCGGCGGGCCCGGATCCTGGAGAAGGGCGTCTACAAGGAGATGGATCCGGTCCGGCTCCGCCGGGAGGTGGATGGACTCCTGCGGCTGGACCGGATCGGCTATCACGCCTTCCGCGCCGCTCATCACCTGCAGTTGGCCGGGCCCGACACCGAGACGCCCATGGCGCAATTCGAAGAGCCCACGGATCCGTCCAACTATCCGGAGCCGGGGGCTCCCCTGGAAGACGAGCCGGCCACCACAGCGTAGGCTCCCCATGGTCCCAACGGGGTGGTGCCGTCCCATGAAGCGGCTGTGCCATGCCGCGCTGCCATGCCCCCGTCGGATTGACAGGAGCCCCGCCCGAGCCCCATGGTGCGGGGATTTTCCAACGTCCGGTGTTTCCAAGCGTTCGTCCGATCGACTCCAGCGGAGATTCGGTATGCCCCATATGGTGAAGGCCCTTCCGGCCCTGGCCCTCCTCCTGCTCCTCGTTCCGGCGGCGGATGCCCATGCCCAACGGGTGGCGCCCCCGGCCAGCTACTGGACCGCCACGCCGGACTACGTGCCCGAGTGGGATCGGCACCCAAACTGGTATACGGTGCGGGGCGAGCGGGACGGCCCCTCCATGTTTCCCCGGATCCAGCAGCCCGAGGTGTGCTACGAGCCCACCGAGGTCCTGACCTTCGACTGCTACCATACTCCGGACGTCCACTATCACTGGATGTTCCGGTGGGCCGAGGAGGACAGCCACATCATGGAGGTCTATGAGGTGGGCCGCACCTTCGAGGGGCGCCCCATCTACCAGGCCACCATCACCAACCCGGAGACGGGGCACCACACCGACAAGCCTGCCGCCTACTTCGACGGGACCCGGCACTCGGGTGAGGTCATCTCGTCGGAGACGGTGCTCATGCTCATGCAGCACGTCCTGGAGAACTACGGGTCGGACCCGGAGATCACCGAGATGGTGGACCGCTCCACCCTGTACCTCCGGCCCCACGCCAACCCGGACGGCGCCAACCTCTACCTCCACACAGCACAGCGGAACCGCTCGTCGGTGCGGCCGGTGGACCAGGACGGCAATGGGCTTCTGGACGCCAACCCACCGGTGGATCTGGACGGGGATGGGACGATTCGGCTCATGCGCTGGTACGTGGGCGAGGGCGAAGGCAATGCGGTGGTGGATGAGCGCGACGAATCGGGCCGCCTCATGCGTCGGGTTCCCATGGGGCAGGGCGACTGGCGCCTGGAAACCGAGGGGATCGACCATGTGGGCGAGGGTCGCTACGGCTCCGACGGCATCGGAGGACTGGATCTCCACCGCAACTTCCCCGAGAACTGGCGTCCGGGCCCCGGTCTCGACGAGACGGGGCGCGGGTGGACGCAGGGCGGCGCCGGGGAGCACCCCCTCTCCGAGTCCGAGATGTACGCCGTGGTCATGTGGATGCTGACCCACCCCAACATTGCTGTGGTGAACAGCATGGACACCTCGGGCCCCTTCCACCTGCGCGGCCCCTCCACCTCCGGCTCCGAGGAGCGCATGTACCCGGAGGACCTGGACCTCTTCCTCTACTTCGACACCCTGGGAATGAGCATCACCGGGTATCCGGGCTCCGGAGACGTCTACAACGACTTCGTGGGCGGGCGCCCCCTCTTCGGCCACGGTCCCGACTTCGGCTACTGGTATTACGGCGCCATCTGGTATGGCGACGAGCTCTGGAATAACGCCCGCTTCGATGACTTCAACGAAGACGGCACCATGGACGACTGGGATCGTCTCTACTGGGACGACAACTTCAACGAGGGCCGGAAGGGGTGGAAGGACTGGGTCGAGGTAGCTCACCCGCAGCTCGGAACGGTGGAGGTGGGCGGCTTCCACCCCAAGTTCTTCCTGCAGAATCCGCCGGTCCACATCATGGCGGAGTGGGCCGAGAAGCAGATGCGCTTCAACCTGGCGCTGGCGCAGCACCTTCCCCACCTCATCATCGACGACGTGGTGGTGACCCGGACCGGCGAGGATGACGGGCGCGAGCACTTCGAGGTGGAGGTGACGTGGACGAACCAAGGTGGGATCCCCACCGCACTGCGCCAGGCGGAGCTGGTGAAGATCGTGCGCCCGGACCGGATCGAGCTGGACTTCGACGGTGAACTGACCCGGGGCGGGGACGAGGCTGTGATCCGGTTCGGCGAGAGCGGACGCTTCGTGGACGCCGGCCGCACCGATGCCGGGGAGACGCGCTCGGTGACGCTGCAGGTGGAGGTGGCGACCGGGACGGCGGTGGAGGGGACGGTCCGCCTCCTTTCGACCCGGGGCGGGGTGGTGGACGCGCCCATCCGCATCTCTTCCGAAGACCGGTGAGGAGGCGACCATGGCGCCCCTGACCGGACGGAGGGTCGTTATCTTCGTGGGTTCGGACTACGAGGACATGGAGCTTCAGTATCCCAAGTACCGCCTCCGGGAGGCCGGCGCCCGGGTGGTGGTGGCAGGGCAGGAGGCCGGCACGCTGTACCACGGAAAGCACGGTTACCCCCAGCGGGCCGAAGTGGCCGTGGACGGGCTGGACACCCGGGACTTCCAGGGGCTTGTGGTCCCGGGCGGATGGATGCCCGACAAGCTCCGGCGGGATCCGGAGGTGCTTCGCATCACCCGGGAGATGCACGCCGCCGAGAAGTGCGTGGCCTCCATTTGCCACGGACCCTGGATCAACATTTCGGCCGGGATCGTCCGGGGCCGACGCTACACCTCGAGCCCCGGCATCACCGACGACCTGAAGAACGCCGGCGCCCTCTGGGTGGATGAGCCGGTGGTGGTGGATGGCCATCACGTCTCGAGTCGCCGGCCCGACGACCTTCCCCCCTTCATGGAGGCGGTGATCCGGATCCTGACCCCGTAGCCCCCTCCTCGACAACCCCCAATACCCAGGACCCTTGGACAGAGATGATGACCACGAATTCCATTGGACGATCCGGGCTCCGGCGCCTCCGCGCCCTGGCCCTTCCCGCCGCCGTCGCCGGTATGCTGGCCGCCACGGCC
>PWZC01000340.1 GCA_003567615.1 Gemmatimonadota bacterium
AGATGACGATCTGGATGAGGAGCTGGAGCTTCCCTTCGACGCTGAAGCCAAGCTCCGGGCGGATCTGGAAGCCATGGGCCTGGATCCCGATCGTCCCCGGGAGACGACCCCGGAGGAGAGGGAGCAGGCCAAGGAAGTGTTCCGGGAGGTGGGCCGAGACGACCTGGTGGCCCTCCTGGAGCTGGTGGACGCGGTGGACGAGGAGGAAGAAGTCGAGGCCGAGCCCCCGCACGTCCCCTGGTCACGGGAGATGGTGGAGGCGGCCCAAGAGGCCGGTGAGCCCCTGGACGATCTGGATCTCCGGGGTCTCGACCTATCCGGTCTCGACCTTTCGGGAGTCCGGGCGGTGGGCACCGATCTGACTGGAGCCGATCTGCGGGGCGTCCGTTTGGAAGGAGCGGACCTGACCCGAGCCCGGCTCGCGGATGCGGATCTGGGTGGGGGTGAGGTGGGAGACGCCATCTTCCTGGAAGCCGACTTCACCGGAGCCCGTCTACGTTCGGTGTCGGCGGCCGGAGCCGATTTCTCCTCGGCCATTCTCGCCCGGGCGGACCTGACGGAGGCGGATCTGACCGGTGCCGTTCTCGAAGAGTGCGATCTGCGCGGAGCGATTCTCCTGCGCGTCGAGGCGCGTGACGCGGTGTTCGTCTCCGCCGACCTCTCGGGCGCGCAACTCATCCGTGGTTCATTTGCCGGGGCCGACTTCAGCGAGGCGATCCTGGCCGGTATCGACGGACGGGAGGCAGGCTTCCAGGGCGCCGAGTTCTACCGGGTCCGGGCGCCGGGGGCCATGCTGGCCGGGGCCGACCTGGACGGACTGAGGGCGGCGGACGCGCTGGACTTCACGGAAGCGAATCTGTCACAGGTCATCGCTCCCGACTCGAACTGGAGCGGGGTGACGCTGACGAGAGCGGTCCTGGCCTGGGCCGTCCTGGACGGCGCCGACTTCACCGGGGCCAATCTGCAGGGAACCGACTTCTACGCCGCTCATCTGCGGGGCGCCCGCTTCTCCAAGGCGGACCTGCTGGATGCCCGTCTGGCGACGGCCAACGCCTTCGAGGCGTCCTTCGATGGAGCCAACCTGGCCGGAGCCGATCTCAGGGAGGGGAACTTCTACGGAGCGGAATTCCTGGAGGCCCACTTCCTGGAGACCCTGGTGGACGGGGCCAACCTGAAGATGACCAAGCATGGGTGAGTCCGAGGTGGGGGGTATGGGTCCCAGCGGGGGGGATTCCCGGTCCGGGGGGCGGCATCCCCGGGACGAGGAGCGGTTCAGGAACTTTTCCCGGCGCCTCACCGCGGAGGAGGTGGTGGAGCGTGTGGAACGTGGCGAACCCCTGACCGGGGCGATCCTGGAAAATCTCGACCTGTCCCGGGTGAATCTGGACGGCGTGGATCTTTCCATGGCGAGCCTACGTGGGGTCCGTCTGGTTGGAGCCTCCCTTGCGGCCACCAACCTTTCCGGTTCCATGATGACCGACGTGGATATCACCGAGGCCCGGGCTCCCCAACTCATCCTCGCCGGTGCCATGATGGTCAATCTGGTGGCCGACGGTGCCGTGCTGAGCGGGGCGAATCTGGTGGGAGCGAGTCTCGAGCGCGAATGGAAGGTCGCATTGAGTCGAGAGGAGTTGGAGGCCGTTGCGGAAGAAGGTCTGTCAGCCCTGAAGGAGGGGGCTCTGGAGCCCGGCCGCTGTGCGCTGTCCAACGTCGATCTGCGCGGGGCCATCCTCACCGGGGTGAAGTGTTCGGGGGTGGATTTCTCCGGAGCGAATCTGGAAGGAGCCGGCCTGTCCGGCGCCGCCCTGGAAGACTGTGTCTTCCGGGACAGCCGTCTGCAGGACGTGGACCTCTCCTACGCCCGGATCACCGTCAGCGATGCCTCCGGCGCGGACCTGGGCGGATCCGACCTGGGCGAGTGTTCCCTGGATACCGTCGACCTGGATCGCGCCGACCTCTCCGGCACGGTTCTGGACGGCACCAGCATCTCGGCCTGCCGTCTCTCCGGTACCACAGGGCGTCCCAGCTCTGCGTCGGGACTCCGGGTGGTCTCCAGTCATCTGGGTGGGCTCATGTGGGCCGGAGTTCCCCTGGACGCGAGCACTTTCCAGGATTCCGACCTTACGGGTATGGATCTTTCGTCGTGTACCCTGAAGGAGTGCCTGGTCCAGGGATGTGTTCTGAGTCAGACGCGGCTCCATGGGGCGGACCTGACCGGAAGTCTGCTCGCCCGCTGCGATCTCCACGAGGTGGAATGGTCGGAGGCCCACCTGGAACAGACGGGTTGGCCCGGATGCAACCTGAAGGGAGTGGATATGTCGGGTACGGCTTTCCCCGGGGCGGACTTCTCGGGGGTCTACGGTGAGGCCCTGAAACTGCGGGGGTGCGACCTGTCGGAAGCCGACTTCTCCAACGCCGTCCTCCGGTCGGCGGATCTCGCCGGAGCACTCCTGGACTCCACCTCGTTCCTGGATTGCGACCTTACCCGGGCATCCTTCCAGAACGTCCGTCGGTTTGATTTCTGCGAGCTGTCCGGGGCTGTCTGTGAAGGTGTGGATCTCTCCCACGTCCTGGTGGAGCGAAGCGACTTCGACGGCCTGGACTGGACGACGGTGACCATGGTCGGGACGGCATTTCGCGCCTGCAGCTTCACAGGAAGCAGCTTTGCCGGGCTCGACCTTTCCGGGAAGGAATTCACGGAGTGCGACCTCTCGGGCGCGAACCTCCGGGGGACCGTCCTCGAGGGGGCCGACCTGCGGGGATGCGACTTCACCGGAGCCGATCTGAGGGAGGCCCGGGCGGGCCAGGTCCGGGCCGTGGGGGTCACCCTGGTCGATGCCCACCTGGAGGACATCGACCTCCGTGGTGCCGACCTCCGCATGAGCGACCTGTCCGGCGCCGTGGCGGACGGGGCGGATCTCACATCGGCCCGATTGGACCGGACGCGCTGGGTCGGGTCCGGAGCCCGGGGCGCCAGGTTGGCCGGATCGGTTCTGGACTATTCGGACCTTTCGCGGATGGACGCTACGAATGCGGACTTCCGCCAGGCCTCCCTGCTGCAGGCGAATCTGCACCGGATCCAGGATGACGGGGCCATGTGGGAGGGGGCGCTGCTGCGGGGCGTTCGCCGGACCGATCCCGACCTCCTGGCCGCCGAGGAGTATCGCCCCCCTCCGCCTCCGGGACCCGTGCTGCCCCCCGACGTCGAACGTCCCTCCGCTCCAGGAGATCAACCATGAGTCCATCCGCCACCACCGCCACCGAGTCCGGGATCGTAGCACCGCCAGACGCCCCCACGAAGGGAGGCCCCTCTCCGGTGGCTCCGGCGCGGTTCAGCGACCGCTCGTATACAGGTCCGGCCCAGGTCCTGGAGTCGGCGCCGGCCTCGGCCGGGGTACTCGAGGTGCTGCTTCCCGGCGAGACCCACGCCCGCCGTGCCGAGGTGGCGCTGGCGACGCCGGTGCCCCTTCCGGCGGGCTCCCGTGTCCTGGTGACCGGGGGGGGAGACGCGGAGGGGGTATGGGTCATCGGTATCCTGGAAACCCCGGAGCGACGGCTGGCCACCCGGGACGGAGCTTCCGCCGCCGTCGTTTCCCACGAGACCGGAGAGACACTGGAGGGGCGTGACCCGGAGGGAGGTCTCCTCTTCCAGTACGATCCCGCCCGTGGGGTGACGAGGGTTCAGGTCCTGGAGGGGGATCTGGAACTCCTGGCGCCCATGGGAGAGGTGACCATCGCCGCCGGCGGGGGACTCCACCTGCAGGGCCGGAGCATCCAGCTCAAGACCCTCTCCTCGGTCCGGATCCTGGTCCATGACCTGGCATCCCGGGTCCTGGGGTCCTTGGGCATCAGCCGGCGCGGTCTCGACGTCAAGACGGCGGCCGTGAATGTGGAGACCGGGGAGAGCCACCTCGTTTCGACCAGAACCCGGATCCGCGCCGAGGAGGCCTGTGTGGATGCCGAGCGGGTCAGGACGCGAGCCCGAACCGTGGAGGTCGAGGCCGAGTCGTTGGTGGAGCGGGTGGGCACCCTGACCCGCTGGGTGCGGGATCTGGCGCAACTCCGCGCCGGTCGCCTGCGCAGTATCGTCACCGGTTCCTGGATCTCGCGGTCGGGCCGGGCCGATCTGCGGAGCAAGGACACCTTCAAGGTGGACGGGGACCGCATCCACCTGGGATAGATGAGCCAAAGGGGAAGGCCGAAGGTGCGGCCACCCCATCACCAGAGGAGTGGAGGATCCACATATGCTTCCAGCATCGACCAAGGGCGGCGGTCAGTGCTTCGGGTTTCCGGACGTCTGCAAGACACCGGCACCCCCAGCCCCTCCGGTCCCCATTCCGTATCCCAACATCGGACAGGTCATGCAGGCGGTGAAGACCAGCACCAAGGTCAAGATCTGTCAGCAGCCGGTGGTGACCAAGAAGAGCGAGATCCCCATGTCCCAGGGGGACGAGGCAGGCGTAGCCGGTGGGGTGGTATCCAATCGGAACATGGAAAAGGTCACGTACCGGATGGGGAGCTCCAAGGTGAAGGTGGAAGGGCAGGACTGTGAGTTCCTCTCCGCCATGACCGGTCACAACGGATCCAACGCCAACATGCCGGCCGGGGCTCAGATCGCTCCGAGCCAGGTCAAGGTCCTGGTCGCCCCGTGACGATCCCCGTCCTTACCTCCCCTGCGGATTGAATCGGGTACAGAACTCCTGGAGCAGGTTCAGGGATTGGGCAGGGAGCTGGATGTTGACCCGCTCCGTACCCGCCGTGGATTGCAATTCCAGCGTCAGGAGCACCACGTCGCTGGCGGGTCCGCTCAACCGATTGCTGGCCGACACCCGATCGACCCTCCAGTCCAGCCCTACCAGCACCTTCCCATGATCCATGAGGGTCTGGAGGAGAAGCCGTTCCCGGATCTGCGCCTTCAGAGGGCCGTACCGGGCCACCAGGACCCTGAGGGGACCGGTCTGCTCCCCGGAGAGCTGCTGCAGGTCGGAGGCGAAGGTGGCGGCATCCAGATCCAGTACCGCTGCCTGTCTCAGGAGATACTGGCACGCCCGTATGGAGGCGACCACCGCGTCCGTGTCCAGACCATGGCGGCCTGAGAATCCCGTCACGGCCTGTCCCAGTGCCTCTTCGTCCACATCGGCGATGGAGGCCATGAGGAGCTCGGCGAAGGTCTGAAGCGTGCTGCTGGGCAGGGTCAGAAGGGTTTCCCACCCTTCCTGCACCGGAGGCGGGGCCGGCTGGCCTCCGCAGGTGGCGAGTTTCGGGGTTTCCGTGGACGTTGCGTTGCCGGGTGTGGAGCTCATGGCTGCCGCTGAGGTGGGTTGGCGGTGAATGGGTTGGATTCGGGGCGGC